>WRBI01000039.1 GCA_009784625.1 Oscillospiraceae bacterium
GCTGATTTTAGGGATGAGCTGGATGATGGTATTGCTTTACCTGCCGGTGCTGATTGTTTCGGGTATTGTGATGGGGATGGTCACCGGCAGCCTGCTGCGGGTGGTTTTGCCGTTTTTGATTCGGGGGTAGTGATGAAACGAGTTTGGATTTGCGCGGCCTGCGCACTGTTGTGCCTTTCTCTGTTTGGCTGTGTGGGGCAAACTGCCATCCCACAGCCGGAACAAGCACCCGTTGTCAACGCAGATGAAGGCGCAGTCTATCAGCGTTATCAGCGGATGGTTTTCGACCTGTTCGACACACTTATTATAGTAATGGGTTACGCGCAAAGTCACGAGGAGTTTGAGCGCTGGGGTGATCTGATCGAGACCGAGCTGCGCCGGTTACACATCCTGTTTGACATTTATAATGACTATGATGGTGTAAACAATTTGAAAACCGTCAACGACCGCGCGGGATCAGAGCCGGTCGAAGTGGATACAGCAATTATTGAGCTGCTCACTTTCGCACAGCAGGCCTACCGCGAGAGCGGCGGCGTGGTCAATGTCGCGCTTGGCAGTGTCCTGCGTATCTGGAGCGTGTACCGGCAAGCGGGAATCGCTTTCCCCGAGACGGCAGTGCTGCCATCTATTGAATCACTGCAAGCGGCAATGGCGCACACCAACATTGAAGACGTCGTCATCGACCGCGAAAACGCCACTGTTTTTTTGTGGGACAGTGAAATGTCGCTGGATGTGGGTGCGCTGGCCAAGGGCTTTGCCATCCAGCGGGCGATGGAGCTGGCGCGGGCCGAAGGGTTCTTTGCCGGCCTGATCAACGCCGGCGGCGATATCAGTATGATCGGCGCGCCCCTGTCGTCCGGGCGGGACTACTGGGCGGTCGGCGTACGTGACCCGGCCACGTTTGAGCTTGACTCAATGTATGATGTCCTTCATCTTTCCGGCGAGACATCGGTTGCCACATCCGGAAACTACCAGCGGTTTTACATGGTGGATGGCGTAAGTTACAGTCACATCATTGATCCGGATACCCTCATGCCCGCCGACCGCCATGCGGGGGTGACCGTCATTCATCCGGACGCCGGCCTGGCTGAGATGCTCTCGACCGCCATCTTTATCTTGCCGCAAGAAGAGGGCGCGCGCCTGCTTGCCAACTTCGGCGGAGAGGGTATCTGGATTTTCAGCGACGGCAGCGCAGTATTCACCGACGGGTACATCGCGATCTCACGGGATTTATAAACCTTGTGCAGCACTTAGAGCGTGTTAATGTAATAAGGTAGAATCGGGGGTTTTACGCAAGGAAGCGTAGAACCCCCGTCTCTTTGTCTGCCGCGCAACATTTCTTCCGAGTTAACAAAGTATTTGTCCGATTTATATTTAGTATTTTACTATTTATACTATTATTTATACTAATTTTCATCTATTATTCCTACTATTATTTACAGTATAATGGATTGACACCAGAGTTTTATTCTGATAAAATCATGGTCAAGAGGGTGAACATCGATGGCAAATGAAGGCAAGCTGGACAGTCACGCACTGACACAAATCGTCAATCTGATCGAACAGCAGTTCGGCTCCAACTGCGAAGTTGTATTGCATGATCTCTCCCGGCCGTACGAAAGCACGATCGTCGACATCCGAAACGGCCACATCACAGGGCGCAGGATCGGTGACTGCGGCAGCAATCTTGGACTGGAAGTCATCCGCGGGACCGTCAAGGACGGCGACAAGTTCAACTATTTCACCACCACCCGAGACGGCAGGATACTGCGTTCATCATCCATTTACCTGCGGGATGAAGATCAGAGCATCCGTTATTCTCTTTGTGTAAACGTGGATATTACCGAAAGTGTGCGGTTTGAAACATACCTGCATAATCAGAACCGGTACAACATAGGCCTCGAAGCGGGAAGCGCAAGCAGCGAGGAATTCCACGCCAGCAACGTTCATGACCTCACAGAAAATATGTTTGAGCGCGGCGTCAACTATATAGGCAAGCCTGTGGAGGAAATGACAAAAGACGACAAGATGCGCCTGATAGAATTTCTCGACCGAAAAGGTGTATTCATGATAACAAAAGCGGGCGAGAAAACCTGTGAAGCACTTGGTATTACCCGATACGCATTCTATAACTTTCTTGACGCCATACGCAAAAACAATGGGGAGGAAACCAAATGAACACACAAATGATCATAGGCGGCAAACAGGTTGGCGCGTCAGACGGCGCGGTTTCTCAAAACATAAATCCGAGCACGGGCAAAAGCATCGGCACTGTCCCCGCGGCGACAAAAGACGATGTCGGCCGGGCACTTGATTTTGCTGTCGAAGGCCAGAAAGAGTGGGCTAAAGTCCCGCTGTACGATCGCATCGAGATCATATATAAGTTCTGTGACCTCGTGGAAGAAAAGGCGGAAGAAATCGGCAGGGCGGCTTGTCTTGAAGGCGGAAAGCTGCTCAGGGAAGCGGTCAATGAAACAAAAGTAATGGGTTATGTCTTCAAAGCTTTCGCCGAGGGCGCAAGAAACCACAACGGCGTTTCGCTTCCCCGCGGCACCGAGCCCCGTGTAAAAGACGACGTGCTGTTCACGGTCAATGAGCCGCTGGGCATCATCGCATGTATCGTGCCTTTTAATTACCCGCTTGAGCTGTATGCACATAAAGTCGCACCCGCGCTGCTCATGGGCAACGCGGTCATCATAAAGCCTTCGTCCTATACACCATTAGCGGCGTCCATAGTCACCGGCCTGCTGATTGAAGCCGGCGTGACTCCGAACGCGGTGCAGTACATCACGGGCAGCGGCGGAAAAATCGGTGACTGGCTGACGACAAGCCCGCTGATAAGCGCCATCAGCCTGACAGGCGGTACGGCCGCCGCGGTACATATAATTGAAAAGAGCGCCCACAACATCCCGAGGTTGTTTTTTGAGCTTGGCGGCAACGACCCGCTTCTCATTTTTGACGACGCGGATATTGAACTCGCGGTCCGCGAATCTCTCGGAGGCCGGGTGACAAACGCCGGGCAGATCTGTTGCTGCTCCAAGCGCTTTATCGTGCATAACAGCGTAAAGGAAACCTTTACGAAAAAGCTTGTCGAGGCGCTTGGCGCGATCGTGCCCAAAGACGCCGCCGACCCCGGCGCCGCCATGGGCCCCGTTGTGAGCGAGTCGGCCGCAATAGAGATCATCAGTCAGGTCGAAAAGACAGTGGCACAGGGCGCAAAATGCATCCTTGGCGGCAAGCACGAGGGCGCTTACGTTGCCCCGGTCGTACTGACAGACGTCACATCGTCGATGGACATCTCCAGCTCTATGGAAATATTCGGCCCCGTATTCCCTATTATCGGCTTTGATACGATGGAAGAAGCCATAGAAATCGCAAACAACACACCCTATGGGCTTCAGGGAGGAGTGATCACGGCAGACATGAAGACGGCGATGAAAGCCGCCATGCAGCTCCAATGCGGCGCTGTCGTAATCAACGGCTCAGGCAACTACCGCAGCGCCCACCAGCCTTTCGGCGGATATAAACTCTCAGGTCTGGGCCGCGAAGGTATATGCACAACGCTCGATGAAATGTCACAGACAAAAACGATATCATTCAAAGGGATTTTGGCTTGATTGACGACAAGCAGCCGCCCGCTTTCTTAAGAAAGGACAGTTTATGCGATATGGACGTTTATAAAAGGCTGGATGCGCTTGAAATTAATTTACCTCCTCCCCCGCCGCTTGCCGGTATATATAAGCCGGTGATGCGGGCAGGGAATTTGCTGTATGTTTCCGGCCAGGGCCCTACAGAAAACGGCACCCCTTTGATGACGGGCAAGGTGGGCCGGGAGCGCACCATTGAAGAAGGGCAGCACGCGGCCCGGCTTTGTGTGCTCAACGCACTGAGCAACCTGCACCAATACCTTGGTAACTTAAATGAAATAAAGTCGGTCGTCAAGCTGCTTGTGTTTGTGGCAAGCGCAGAGGGCTTTGACCGGCAGCCGGAAGTCGCCAACGGCGCCTCCCAATTGTTGTCGGATATCTTCGGCAGGGAGCATGGCGTGGGCGCGCGCTCAGCCATCGGCACAAACGAATTGCCGGGCGATATCACGGTAGAAATCGAATTCATTTTTGAAGTAAATGAAGGCAGCTAAAGCCGTAAGTTAAGGAGTTCTCAAATGTCTTTAGGGTGTGTTGACACAAATGGGAATGCACGGATTTTGAGTGAATTTTCGAGCGTTTCAAGGCGGAGGAGGAAGGAATACTGTATGTATTCCGACGAACGACAACGAAGTAAGGCTCAAAATTCACCAAAACATGGGCGTTCAGCTTTGTGTCAACACGCCCTAGTACTTCGCGACATACGCAAGTCTTATGGACTGACTGAGGTTTTGCACGGCATCAACCTGCAAGCCGGATATGGTCAGGTGGTGGCAATCGCCGGGGCAAACGGCGCCGGAAAATCCACTTTGATCAAGGTTCTGGCAGGCGCCGTCCCCAAGGACTCGGGTGATCTTGAGCTGGACGGACGGCCGCTCAACCTGAAAGGTCCGCGCGACGCGATCCGGCAGGGAATCTGCACAGTATATCAGGAACTGTCTTTGGTGCCCGAGCTGTCGGTGACCGAAAACCTGCTGATGGGCGTTCTGCCCAGGCGCCGGGGGTTGATCGATTGGAGCGCTGCCCGTGCCCGCGCCCGGGAGATACTTTCCTCAATCGGCTTTGGCGCCGTTGACGAAACCGCAAAAACACGCGACTTATCCATTGCCAAACAACAGATGGTCGAAATCGCCAAGGCACTGGTTTCCAGGCCGAAAATACTGGTACTCGACGAGCCGTCCGCAGTACTGTCAGGTTCTGATTTGGACTGCCTCTATGCCTTGATTGGTCAGCTGCGCGATCGGGGGACGCTGGTCTTATACATATCACACCGGCTTGGGGAAGTTCTCAATTTGGCTGACAGAATCGTCATTATGAAGGACGGCTGCTTTGTCGCCGAGCTCGACCCAACAGAAGCTACTGAGGACGAAATCATCACCTTGATGGCCGGCCGCCAGATCGAAGTGATCTACCCTGAGCGGCGTAAAAGTTTTGGGGAGCCAGCCTTAACGGTTGAGGGATTAACTCGTGACGGCGAGTTTGATCGTGTAAGTTTTCTGCTGCGCGCCGGCGAGGTTCTGTCCATCTTTGGTCTGGTCGGGGCAGGGCGCAGTGAACTGGTCGAAACAATCTTTGGCGCGCGCGGGCTGCATGGCGGTTCAATCTCAATCGGTGGCAATGCCAAGCGTTTCGACTCCCCCGCCAAAGCGATCAAAGCCGGCCTTGCCCTGGTAACGGAAGATCGAAAAAGCACCGGCCTTGTGTTGGACCATGACGTTTGCGAAAACATCAACCTGGCAACCATGCGCGGATTTCTGCTCTCCCCTTCCCAGCGCCGCGCCAACTCGGAAATGATGATCAAAAAGCTGTCGATCAAGCCCGACCGCTGCCGAAATATGGAAGCGTGGAAACTATCCGGCGGCAACCAACAGAAAGCCGTGGTCTCCAAATGGCTGTTGACCAACCCATCCATTCTGATTCTGGACGAACCGACACGCGGTGTTGATATGGCCACCCGGGCTGAAATCTACCAGAAGATAGACGAGCTCGCCGCCGCGGGCATCTCGATCCTTATGGTTTCTTCCGACCTGACCGAGGCGGTTTCAATGGCTGACCGGGTGCTGGTAATGCGAAATGGACGGCTGGTGAAAGAGCTGGACGCGGCGGAAACCAACGAGGAAGAAGTATTGGCATACGCGATTGGAGGCTGCGGCGAATGAATGAAATAGACCCGATCGAAACGGCTGTTCCACCGCCCCGCTTGGTGAGTGTCCGAAAAGGCCGGCTGGAGGCCGCCGGTAAAGATGTGACCGCGCCGCTCATACTCTCACTGGTGGTAATCGCGCTCATCCTGGTTGCGAACCCGCTGACCAACGGCGTGTTCTTCACCGCGAACAACCTCACCAACCTCCTGCGCCAGATGACGACGATACCCGGACTGCTCTCACTCGGAATGCTCTTCGTGATTCTGACGGGAGGGATTGACCTTTCGGTCGGATCAGTCGTGGGTTTTTCGGCGGTCATCGCCGCGATTGCCACGGTACAATGGGGGTTTCCGGTCTGGCTGGCGTTTTTGCTGGGCATCGCCACCGGGGCGTTTTGGGGGTTGATCAGCGGATCTATCATCGCCCGGTTCAAGCTGGCGCCCTTTGTGGTCACCCTGGCCATGATGACGTTTATTCGCGGCCTGACTTATGTCTTTTCCGAAATGTCGATCAGCACCCGCGATTTCCCCGCGTTTACCACACTGGGCTCAGCTGTGGTCTTCGGTATTCCGGTATCGACTATGATCATGGTGGTGTTCTTTATTTTCGGCGCGGTATTCTTAAACCTCACCCCGCTCGGGCGCAGCACAATCGCCATTGGCGGAAACCGCGAAACCGTGCGCCTGGCCGGAATTTCAGTGCCAAAGGGCATCATTACCGCTTACGTCATTTCCGGTATCTGTTCAGGGGTCGGCGGTGTCTTGCTTGCTTCGCGGCTGGGCAACATTCAGCCGTCACTCGGCGGCGCGTTCGAACTTGACGCAATAGCTGCGTGTGTGATTGGCGGGGCCAGCCTTTCAGGCGGCAAAGGCACCATTCAGGGGACAGCCATGGGGGTCTTGATTCTGGCCGTCATGAACAACCTGTTGTCACTGCGCAATGTGGATACTTACTGGCAGTCGATACTCAAGGGAATCATCATCATTGTGGTGGTTTTGATTCACAGTTCCAGCTCGAAAAGGCGTGGACAGTAATGAAAGATCGTGTAGTTTGAAGCAATAAAAAAGATTTTGGAGGTTATTTTTATGAAAGCAAGAAAATTCCTGTCCCTGGCAATTGCAGTTTTGCTGCTGCTTGGGAGCTTCGGCGTCATGTCAGGCTGTGCAAGCCAACCGCCGGCACCAGCACCGGCGCCCGAAACAGCACCAACAGCGGAAATGGCGGATGAGAACATCGTTATCGGCATGGCCAACCTTGCCTTGGGCGATTACTTCACCGGTATGCGCAACGCGGTCGTCACTGCGGGTGAAGCGCGCGGCTGGACGGTTCATGCGACAAACGCCAATGGCGACGATGCTCAGCTTGTATCTCATGTTGAAAACTTCATTGCGCAGGGTGTGGACGGCATCATCATCTCGGGCGCCTGGTTCAACGATATCCCGGCAGCGCTGGATGCCGCCGAGGCGGCGGGTATCCCTGTGGTGCTTGTTGACCGCATGTTCGACTCCCAGAACTTCACTGCCTGGGTAGGCCCGGATAACGAGTTCATGGGTGAGCAGATTGGCGAGTTTATTGTCTCACAGCTGCCGGAAGGCGGCACAGCGGTAATTATTCGCGGCGGCCCGCCGGAGAATACCATCGGCATCAACCGCACCGCGGGCGTTACCAGAGCCCTTACAGCCGCAGGCAATTTCACCATTGAAGTTTCCCCTGACTTTGCCGGCTGGTCTACTGATGGCGGCAAGACAGCTATGGAAAATATGCTCGCGAGATTCCCGAGTATTGACGTTGTTTTCTGTGAAAATGACTCAATGGCTTTCGGCGCTCAATCTGCCGCCGCAGACGCCGGCCGCTCTGATGAAATGTTCTTCACCGGGATTGACGGCGCAAACCCCGCTATCCTGGCAATCCTTGAGGGTGGGAATTATATGGCCACCGGCCACAACGACGCCAATGTAATCGGCGCTGAGGGCGTCGCTGTGATGGCGCGCATTCTCGCGGGCGAGCCTTTCGAAAAGATTAATGTCATGTACTCACCTATCATCACAGTTGAGAATGCAGAACAGTTCAGAAACGCGGGTATTTGGGGGTAGCCCCACATTCCGGCTGTCAAATATTACAATGAGATTCGGGCGCCTTACTCTGGGTAAGGCGCCCGAATCTCTCTTGTCAAATGATGGCCTTTTTAAACATGCCGTCTGGCAATTGTATCCATCTCTTGTTTCATGTTATGATTACCACGACACCATACGGAAACAATCCAGTTAAAATCAAGCGGCCAGCTCAACTACATCTAAACGGATATAGTTTTCTATATCACTGCCCCGCATAGAAGACGGAGTACCGGGCAGGAGTACATAGACAACCAATCTACCGCTTGTATCAAAAGAGTGATATACGATAAAGCCTACATTTTCATAAGTGGTGTAAAAAACGATACTGCGTACAAGTTGTTCATTAAAGTAAATATTTCCTTGGCTAAGCGTTATGCCATATTCCTCAAATATCGCGAGCGTCGCTTGGTCGCCATCTTCAACGGTACGCATAATGTTTCCGCTGCGCCATGTAGGTGGCGTAAAATTTTGAGAGGAAGAGTTTACAGTGGGAACTTCAGCATTTACAATATCCGAGACCGCAATATGTCTTCTTGTGTCCGTTTGCTTTGAATTATAAATATCCACGACCCTTCTAATATCTGCATTGGAAATATAGGGCAGATAGGGTTCGACAATACGCCAATTACCAGTTCTTTGAATAATGTCAACCGCCCTTCTGCCAGCTTCACTTTGAGATAGCGTAGAGGGGTGTTCATCGTAACCTCCGTTGTAAACGCCTTGACCATCCCAGGCACGGGGCTGTACTCCGCTCTGCACAATGTCGTCCTCATGCGCTATATGCACGCCAGTTATATCGCCGTTTCTGTGGCGGCTTACAGCGACCGATATATTTCCGGTACTGTCACTTGATGAAAGATAAACAGCGGAAACAGCGTCAACGAGCACTCTGACCAACTGGCCGTTATAATATATATTGCCAGTACCGCCGCTAAACAGGTTTCCGCTGAAAGTTATACCGAAATCCTCAACACCTTCAAACAGTTTTTCGATATTTATACCAACGACACCAAAGCTGGGGGTTCTTGCGGTATTTTGTGGCAGATTGTCAACATTCCTCGCGTTAAACTCCGCTTGACTAAATGGCTCAACGCCTAACAACGTATCGCTTAGGTCAGTAGAGCCATCGGGGTTTTGAATTAACCGTGACAAATCCCTTACTGTGCGGACATCAATGGTGCCGTTATGGGTAAAATGTGTTACAGCCATACCCATAGTTCTTTCGCTGTCGTCAAAATAAAAAGTAGTTGAGTCTTCAAAATATCGGACAAGCTCACCGTTAAAATATAAGTGGTCGGCAGCCGGGTCATAGATTAGCCCAAAATCCCTATAGACTTCAAATCGTTCGGTACGCCACTCTATTACTTCAGACTGAAGTATCGGCGCCGGTGCAACAGCATTTTCCGTATTGCCTGCCGAAGCGTCAGTGACGTTTGACGCAAACACAAAACCCGACGCAAATGTGATAACCAGTGCCATACAGACAATAACAATGCCTGTCTTTTTCTTGCCTGTGTCCATGATGGCAAAAATTCTTTTTTTCATGTCTTTTTTACCCCCATAAAAATTGGTTGACAAGGCTGTTTTCAGTTTGGACTGATACCGCACCACGCCTATAATTGTCTCGCTATAGTGCCGGCGTGTGTCAGCGTCTGTATTCCGTATCGTTTCAGCGTCACAAGACAATTCGCAATGTACGTTAACTGCTCGTGCCATTAAATATAAAACGGGATTAAACCAGTGTATAGCAGTTGCGACCAGCACCAAACACTTATAATATAAGTCTTTTCGTTTAAAGTGTACAAGTTCGTGCTTGAGAACAAAGCGAAGTTCATCCCCGGAAAAATTGGCTTTTGGCAAGAATATCTGTGGCTTTATAAAGCCTGTCATTATTGGGCTTCCAACACTTGAGCAATGGTATAAGCATATTTGTTTGGATATCCCCATTTCAGATTTTAGGCTTTGTAATGTTGCAAGCTGCCCTTCGTCTGTAATGTGCTCGCTCCAACGCTTAACGGTTTTTATAAAGCGATAATGTTTTATTGCGTGAAATGCAAGGAAAATAAGTAACCCCACCAGCCATACCGCTGCCGCTGTCTGCCACCATGAAATATTTGACAAGGCGGAGGGCAGCGGCGCATTTTCAGCCGGAAGCAGGATCGTAAAGGGCGTTTCATTTTCTACATATCCGTTTTCTATTTGTAAAATAGGCATTGCCGTTTCACCCGGTATATCCACGCTTATGAAAGAGCTGCCCCATCCGGGTCGAAACGGGATAATTAACCCGATTACAATAATCAGCCATACATAGTAACGGCTTTTTTCAGAATATC
Organism: Oscillospiraceae bacterium; assembly: GCA_009784625.1. Lineage (GTDB taxonomy): Bacteria > Bacillota > Clostridia > Oscillospirales > Ruminococcaceae > WRAV01. The sequence goes on from WRBI01000039.1 coordinate 10,236, forward strand.
GCTTTGCTAAAAGTGGAGTAAGCGCCATGTATAAAAGCGCAAGCGCCGACATGGTAATAGAGGTGGTAAATAAAGTAATAATAAAACCCTGCATATTATCCCCTCCGTTCTTTCGCCCATTTAAGAAGCTCGTCAATATCTTTGTCGGTTAATGCTTCATCATCATACAAAGTAGTAGCGAGATTTAGGAAAGAGTTGTCGTGAAACTGTTTCATGAAATTTTCTGTTTCAAATTTCAAATAATCTTCCCTGTTTATTAATGGGAAGTAAGTACGTTCCTTGCCATTTTTTTCTGAACGTAAAAATCCTCGCTCAGTCAACCGAAGCATAAGAGAAACAAGAGTTTGAATTTTCCAATCCCTTTCGCTTCCCAACTGCTTCATAATTTCGGTTGTGGTGATGGGCGGCTTGTTCGCCCAAACGATCTTCATAATGTCAAACTCCGCGTCCGGAAGTTTTTTCATCTTCTCCATAGCGAACACCCCTTTATAATACAATCGCCTTAAATATATATTACACTTGCCTTAAATGAATGTCAATAGGGGTTTTAAAAAATATACTACTCCATACACACTTTCTATATGCCGCAGCGGTATTGTCGTCTGATTCTGTTCCCGTTGTTGAATATGCCTTGATAGCTTGTTGAAAACTGCTACTTCGCCTCATTCACAGCGCTACACATTTGCTGGCCACACGATACATTTTTAGTTTAGCGTAAACAAGCGGATATATCAAAAGACGGCTGCCCCCACCTGCTCTGCCCGTATATCATCTTAGCCGCTACAGCGGTTTGTTTACCAAGCTGCTATGGAGTGTGGAATTCAAGCCCAGGGGATATCCAAAATGCTGTGCCAATCGGCAAGTTCATGTCTCCACAATGTTAAGCTTAGTGTCGCCCTGATGTAAAAGTCTTAATTTGCTGTGAGTTTAAACGCGGCAGGCTTGTCGGGCATTGTTATAGGGAGCTAACACCCCCAATTATGGGAATGATTTAGGTGGGGACGATATACGTAAGCGCAAACGGAGAGTTGCCTGAAAAAGGCAATTCTCCGTTTGCGCTTACGCGATTTTGATGGAACGCCCCATCCCTGTGTGTAGGCCATTGCATCGTACGGTGAGGTCGGTTTCTTCGTGTATGGACTAGTAATGCTCTCTACCGCAGCACCCGGCCACTGCCGTCGCCGCCCATCAGCTTCTCCACGTCGGACACACCCACGCGGTTGAAGTCTCCGCCGATCGAGTGCTTAAGGCAGCTTGCCGCCACGGCAAACTCGAGCGCCTTGGAGTGGTCATCGTAATGCGTTAACCCATAGATAAGTCCGGCTGAGAACGAATCTCCGCCGCCCACGCGGTCGATGATATCGCTTATCATGTAGTGTTTGCTCTCAATGAATGTGCTGCGGTCATTAAGACAGGCCGCCCAACCGTTGGAGTCGGCGCTCTTGCTTTCCCTTAGGGTGATGGCAATCAGTTTCATATTTGGGTAGCGCGCCAGCACCTCGTCGGACAGTACCTTGTACATCTCACGCGCCAGCTCGCCCTGCTCCACTGCCACGCCGTTTGTAATGCCCAAACATTTCTGCACATCCTCTTCGTTGGCGATAGCCACGTCCACATACTTGGCAAGTTCGCTCATCACTTCCGTTGCGCTCTTGCCGTATTTCCAAAGGTTTTTCCGGTAGTTAAGGTCGCAGGAAACGGTTGCCCCGGCCTTTTTCGCCTCCTTGACAGATTGCAGCGACAGCTCCATCGCCGTTTCGCTGATGGCCGGCGTGATGCCGGTGATGTGAAACCAGCCGATTCCTGACAGCGCCGCCGACCAATCAATGTCGCCGGGTTTTGCCCGAGCCATTGAGGAGTCAGCCCGGTCGTAAATCACCTTACTGGGCAACTGGTTGGCGCCGCCCTCCAAAAAGTAGATACCCATCCGCCCGGGATGGCGAAGAATCAGCCGGGTGTCCACGCCGAAACGGCGCAGCTCACCAACGCAGTGATCGGCCAGCGCGTTTTCCGGCAGGACGGACAGGAACGCCGCATCACACCCAAAGTTGGAAAGGGAAACGGCCACATTCGCCTCTCCGCCGCCAAAGGTGGCCTCGAGAGCCGGCGACTGGAAGAAACGCTCCACACCGGGAGGTTTGAGGCGCATCATAATTTCACCGAAGCTTAGGTATTTCATCGCAAACCCCTCCTATTTCTGCAAAAGATGTACGGCAAAGCCGCCAAAAGACTGTTTAAGGTAGATGGCAAGCAAGGAACCGTCGGCTTTATATTTGACCGTTTCCGGGTCAACTGCAAAGCCCCGCTTTTCCAACGCCGCAATAGCTCGTTCAATGTTGGCCGTTTTCATTGCAATGTGTCCGTGCGCACCCAGATACTTACCCTTAAGCACTTCCAGGCCGGGGGAGGCGAAGTTGGAGGCGCTGCCCTCCATGATGCCGGTGCCGAACGCTTTGTCGAACTGTTGGCATAGCGCCATCGAGGCTTCCGGCGATTCACAGTTGATGCCCACATGGGCAAGTTCAAAGCCGAGAGCGGTCTGCACAGCGGAAGCGGAAAGTGTGGTGATTTTGCCGAAGTTGCCGGCTGCGATATCCGCTTGTGCGCACATCCAGCTACCGCCCACCGCGTGAATGAAAGGGGCGGAAACGAACTCGTGAAGATTTTTGTCAGATATACCGCCGGTGGGGATGAACTTCGCGTCGCCGAAAGGGCCGGCCAGAGACTTCATCGCGGCAAGCCCGCCGTATACGTTGGCCGGGAAGAACTTCAGCACCTTGATTCCCAGCGAGAGCGCCTCGGTGATTTCGGTGGGCGTCACGCAACCGGGGGTTACGGCAACGCCATTTTCGATGCACCACTCCACCAGTTCGCGGTTGAATCCGGGCGATACTATGAACCGGGCACCTGTCTCCACCGACTGTTTGCACTGTTCGAGAGTGAGTACGGTGCCCGCACCCACACACATTTCCGGGCAATTTTGCGACACTTGACGGATGGAATCCAGCCCCGCCGCTGTGCGCAGGGTGATTTCCATCACGTCAATGCCGCCTGCAAGCAATGCCTTGGCCGTCGGCACCGCATCCTCTACACGGTCGATGACGACTACGGGCACGATTCCGCAAGCGCCCAGTCTATTTATGACTTCCATCTTTCCGCCTCACTTTATTCAGTATATTTTACCTTGACTACAATCTTCTTGACGGGGGTGGATACTTCAGCGCAGCGGCGTGGCATGTGCGCCGCATTGGGTGTGACAAGTATGCTGTCGCCGGGGTTGAGTACGAACACATTGCATTGCTCCGGGTTTTCGTAAAAGGTGATGTCGTTTTCCCCATCATAAGGCTTGCGAACATCCAAGCCATTGCGGGGCGTGCAGGCGAACTCTTCTCTGCCGCTGACCAGATAGTGAATATCGATGTATACATCGTGCGTTTCGAAGAGCAAAGTATCCGCGGGTGCGGTCAGATACTCCTGCACTTGAGCAAAGATGTTCTTGCCGTCCACCTCAATAACTTCTCCGCCTTTTGCGGCGGTAAAATCGGTATTTGCGAGAAAGTCGAGCGCGATGTTTACCGACGCCTGCGACAATTCAGCTCTTTCCGCCAAAGACATTTGCCAAATCACATCGGTTCCCTCCCTTCCTTGGGCGTTGTGGATGTACCCGGCGTTTTATCGGCAAAAGTCATCATCTCCAAATACAGCCGGGTGGCGTTGTCCGCCGAGTACCCGTACACCAGAAACGCGTCCATCACATATGGGGAGTAGGGGAGGTCGTTCAGCCGCTTGCAAAAGGCCATCGCCGCAATCTCACTGAGTACCACGATTTTGGAGCGGTTGCGCAGCGGCCCGATGCCCCACAACTCGATTTTGTAAGTCTTTGTCCAGATTTCCTTCGCCCGTATATCCTCCATGTAGTGGAATAACTCGTGGGCGAGCAGAACATCCGGGATGTGGATGGCACCCAGCGCTTCCCTTACGCCCGGCTCGGACAGCAGCTCGTGAGCCTTGTCAATTGCGTCCATAAAGATGTTGATGTCGCCGGGCGGGCAAAACTCAGCAAAAAGCACCCTGCCACCGTCCTGGGGTTGTCGGGGGTAGTCAACATTCAGTCCCAGCGCTTTTGCGATGGTAAGCGGGCCGCTCGCGCCGTACTGTGAAATACACTCTTCGGCGATTTGCCTGCCGCAGTCTATTGCCTGTTGCATTAACTTGTGTCGTTCGGCCTTGTTAAACCTGCCGTTGAGCGGCTCTCTGGAAAACGCATACTCCGTCCACTCACCGTCATCCAACCCGCAGAGTGCGCGCACCATCTCGCCCACCGGTCGGATATTGACCGGTTCGCGGTGAGGGAGATATGCCGACTGCTTGCCGAATAACCGCGCGGAAAGCTGGTTCGCGTAGCCTTCGCCGGCCTTTCTGTCCTCAATCACGGATGGCACCTACAAACAGCAGCTCTTCCTGCGGGTCGCGCTCCATGATGTCCAGATCCATCAGCAACAGTATCTGCTCCATATCCACCGCCGAGTAGTCTTTCAAGCGCGGTCCGATGCAGACGAAGTAGTCCGGCCGCAGCACGGTGTCCGACTTGAAGTAGGCCAGTTCTTCCCACATGTGCGTGACGGTTTCGCGGTACTGCCCGGCCTTGACGCGGAACACCCCGGCGTTCGAGCACTGCGCCTTGATGAACCCTTTGGTATCGATGACGCGAACCGGAGACTTTTCCCCGTTGGTTGCGCCGAAGACGTAATAGTGGTCGGTTTTTTGCAGCAGTTTGATATCCGTTACCTTGGGGCCGAAGTCGTGGGTGGCCAGCCCCAGCGCTTCGGATTCATCACAGGCTTTGAGCAAGTCGGTGGTTTTCACTTCGGTAGAGCCAAGCGCGATGGCTGTGATCTTGCTGGTTTGCGGGTCGATTTCGATGTGTACATCCACAGAGTCGGGGGTTGCTCCAGATTGGATCGCAGCATCCGCCGCCTCTTTTTTCAGCTGCTTGATGTCCTCGGACGAGGGGTTGGGGATGACGCGCTCCACCACATCGCGCACCATCGAAAGCGCCACGCCGATCGAGGAAATAACCTCGGCGTGCATGGGTATGCTGTACTGCACACCCATCTTTTCGGCACAGTAGGGCACCAGTGCCGCCGCGCCGCCGCCACAGCCAACAAACTTCATCGCATCGCGGTCAAGCTGGTATTTTTCGGCCAGTGCGTTAATGGTGGTGCTGATTTTTTCGTAGTCTTTGTCCAGAATCTGGATAGCCAACGCCTCGACAGTGATGCCCAGTTTGTCGGCCACGGGCTGCATTGCCTTGCGGGCGGAAGCTGCGTTGCCGTAGGCGAAATACTGCTCATCAATCAGCCCCAACACGTTGGCTGCACAGGTGTTGGTGAAGCAGATTTTCTTGCCGTTTTTAAGCCGGATGGCCACGTAGTCGGCGGGGTCGTTGGGCTTGGGTGACACCATTTCGATCTCCAGGCTCTCCAACTCATCTTCGGGGGTGAAACAGGCGTATTCGCAGCCCGCGATATGTGCCGAACGAGGGCCGACATCTTCGACGGCCTTGGCGTTGATGCGCACCATCGAGCCGCCGGCGCAACCCAAGATGCGCACGTCCAGCGAGTTGATGAACGTGTCATGCCCACCGATTTTAGCATAGTCAACGCCCGGACGCCCGTTCTTAATGACGCCGATGTTGGTCGTTGTGCCGCCCACTTCAAAGTAGATTGCGTTAGAGGCACGCAGGTACATCAGCGAACCCATCACCGAAGCGGCCGGGCCGGAGAGTGCGGTCAAAATCGGGCGCTTGCGCATCTCGCTGATTTCCATAACGCCGCCGTCCCCGCGCATAATCATCAGCGGCACGCTCACTCCGGCTGCCCGCACGGAGGATTCCGTTGCGTTGGCCGTAGCAATCATCTTTGGCAGGATAGACGCATTTATGGCAGCGGTGCGGGTTCTTCTGGTCAGCCCGTACAGCTTGGTAATGTCGGAAGCCATCGACACCGGCAGTCCCTGATTTTCGGCAATGTCGAAGATATGGTGCTCGCCGCCCATGTCGTCAACGCCGAACGCCATCGAAGCCACAATCACCTGTGTGCCCTTGGAAACCAGATTCTTGATGGCGGCGCTCACGCTTTCCTCGCCCAGCTTCTTTTTCTTGATGAATTCGTTGTGTACCGTGATTTTTCGTCCGACCTTTTCGTCCATCATTATGTCTTTGATGTTGAGCTGGGGTTTTGCCAGCATTCCCTCCAGCCCGCCGCCGGCCACCCCAATTACACCGACCTGCGCCACATCACCCTCGATGAACGCGTTGGTGGCCTGTGTGGTGGAATGCGCGACGAAAATGACTTCGTCCGGCGAAATGCCGCCGTCCTTCAGACAGTTTTGGAACGACAAGACAACTCCGGCCGCCACACCGTCCTTGTGGTCGTGGGTCGTTTTGACCTGATTTTTGATTAGAATTTCGTGGCTCGCATTGTCGATCGCCACACACTTGGTGTAGGTGCCGCCGACATCAATCCCCATGCGTACCTGGCGTGTACCGCTCATACTATTTCACTCCATCGTCATCTTTTTTGGAAAAGCCAACCCGCACGGTTAAGAACGGGTTGGCTCTCAATAAGTACGTCACAACTGTCGGTTCTTATCCTAGAGGAACCATTCCGGGCCAAGGCCGGTGACGGTGAACGCGGCCAGGATGAACAGCAGAATGCCGGCCACGTACAGGAACGGGATGCTGTATTTGAGGAAGTCTTTGGATTCAACTTTGGTGTAGGCAAGACCCCATGCGTTCCAGGACTGGGTGATGCAGGAACCGATGTTTGCGATGATTGTGGGAATCGAGAACGCGACCAATAGGAACGGCACCGAGAAATCGCCCACGTTTAGCAGCACGCCCAGAGTTGCGGCGCCGCAGCCGAACAGCGTCATCGGTCCGCGGAACAGACCCATGCCCATCACAATCGCGAACAGGATAAGAACGGTGGTTTCACTGGTGGGCATGATCGGCCCGATTACTGCGCTAAAGTACGGCGAAGCGAAGTTGGCAGCCGTGTTGAACATCGGCAGAACCAACAGGAAGCCGATCAACGGGGCAGTGTCGACCACGCCGTCGAAGTACATTTTGTTGACCAGTTGGCAACTATTTTTAAATCCGCCGCCCATCTTGCCGCAGAGGAACAGGCCGGCAAAACCTGCGGTGATGAAGCCCGCTATGACGGGGAAGCCCAGCCAAATATGCAGGATGACCGGCACAACGGGCAGGATGAGGGTGTAGAACGGCGCGTTCTGCTGCACCTGCGCACCGCCGGTCTGCGCCGCCCATGCGTGGCTCTTTCTGCTGAACTTGAGGTAGATGCCGGACATCACGGTGACGGTGATGACTGTAATGGCGATGGCGTACAGGCTGAAGTTGGAGGTGAGGAACTGTGTGAAGCCCTCCAGCTCACCAATACCGGGGAAGAACCCGCGAATCTGCCCTTGCAAAACTGGGTTAATGAACATACCGGCGCTAACCGAGCCAACAAAGGTGAACAATGCCAGCGCCTTGGGGATGCCAAGAGACATCAGAATCGGCAGTACAATAACACCGATGGAGATAACGGGGCCTGCGCCCATCATTGTGGTGAAAATTCCGGCAACGACAATGTTCAGCAGCGCGATGGTAATCATCGGCTTGTCGCCGCCCAGCTCAACGGTCTTGCGGATGATGGTGGAGGCGATGCCGGTTTCCATCATAACCCGGCCAAACCATGCGCCCCACAGAACGTTCACCAGAATCGGCCCCCACCCCTCGGATGAGGCCTGGAAAATCCGGACGATGTTGTTCATCAACGTAACGTCCGTACCTGCGCCGAACTGCAAAATCGGGTTGGCGTCAATAAACGCCTGGGACACAAACAGTGTGCCGACCAAAGGCAGGATGCCCCAAAGGACAGACATAATCAAGAAGCCGATCATAAGGTTGTGGCCTTTCACACAATACCACGCCAGACCGAAGAATGTCAAAATCAAAAAGATGCCGATTACATATTCCACGAACTTTTCCCTCTTTTCTTAAAGTTATCGTACTGCCGCAGATCCCCTCTTCAATCAAATTTCCCGCACACACACCCCTTTTTATTCGTATTTATAGTCGTTTCACTTGAAAAGGCGCCCAGACATTGCGAGGATTTTTTTCGATGGGCAAGGCCGACGACGCAGATGGGCTGACGCCCTTCAAGGAGAAGAACGCGGCACAGCGTAAAAAAGACCGCAAGGGCGAGTGAGTTTTCAAGTGGAACGACTATATATGCCAGCTTTATAGAGCAAGGACCGTCTGCCAGACAGCCTCTTCCACACGGATTCCCCGCTGTTTACTCTCGTGATAGGCGGCCAGCGCCCGCTCGCCTGGGTAAAGCACTTCTAATCCCGGCTCGACCGGGTTGGAGGATTTGATGTCGGCGATAATCCGGCGCACGGTTTCGTCGTTGGCCGCCTTGTCCGTCACCTGAATGGCAATAAATACTTGACTGAGGTTGTACTCGTCGGTGGGGGTCGCGCCCTGCTTGCCGATCTCGCAAACGCTCATCCCGCCGGATAGGGATGCGGCCATCATATCCAGCAATATGGCGAACCCGGAGCCTTTCCAGAACCCGATCGGCAGCACCCGCCATGTTTTTTTGATTTCGGCGGGATTCCGGGTAACGTTGCCTTGCTCATCGTAGCCGCCCGGTACGGGCAGCTCGCGCCCACTCAGAGCGGCGGAATCAATCGCCCCATATGAAAACTGCGCCATTGCGCCGTCAATCATCACATAATCATCTTGGTAGGGGACGCACATCACCAACGGGTTGTTGCCAATGTGGCGGTCTTTCGCCCCCCAAGCGGGCATGTTGGGCATGGTGTTCGTCCAGCAGATGCCTATGCACCCGGCTTTTGCCGCCCGTGCGCCGAACGCACCCGCCCGCTGCCAGTGGTTGGTATGCCGCAATGCCACACAACCTATACCCAGTTCCTTGGCCAGTTCCACCGCGCGATCCATGCAGAACGCCGCATTGGTGTTGCCCATCCCCAGGTTGCCGTCCCACTGTTCCATCGCACCCAGCGAACCCACGCGCACCGGCTTGGCGTCGGGTTTGACGCTTCCGTTTTTCAACATTTCTATGAGCCGGGGAAACCGGTTTATGCCATGGGACGCAACACCGTACTGCGTGTTTTCCACAAGGTTTTGTGCGCAGCCGACTGCAACGTCTCCGGTTACCCCATATTTCTCCAGCTTCTCCATCACGACTCCGTACATTTCATCGTATGAGACGCGCACTGCTCATCCCTCCCGTGATTGTTTTTCAATTGCCTCCCAAAGTCCGGCGATATATGTCGCGCCCAGCGCGCGATCATACAACCCATAACCCGGCCGCCCGGTTTCGCCCCAAATCATCCTGCCGTGGTCGGGCCGTATGTAGCCGTCAAACCCCGCCTCATGCAGGGCTTTGAAGATTCGATACATGTCCAGACTGCCGCAAGCGGAGGGGTGAGGTGCTTCCTCGAAAGAGCGCTCACCTACCCAAGTAACGTTGCGCGCATGGACGAAGTGAATTCGCGGGCCATACTTTTTGACGATGGCCGGGATGTTGTTCGCAGGGTCGACACCTAAGGAACCCAGGCAGAGGGCGATGCCGTTGGCAGGCGACGGGCTGATTTCCCGCATTCGCGCATAACTTTGTGCGCCGGTGATGATTCTGGGCAACCCGAAAATATCCCAAGGCGGGTCGTCGGGGTGGATAGCAAGCACAATGCCGGCCTCCTCGCAGGTCGGGATGACATTGCGGATGAAGTAGGCGAAGTTTTCCCACAGGGCTTCCTTGTCCATCCCCTTGTACGCGTCCAGCAGGGCGCGCAGCTCTTCGGCGGTGTAGCTTTCATCCCAACCCGGCAGGGACAAATCACCTTTGGCGGGATCAAGCGACAACAGCGTTTCATTGTCGAACGCAAGGGTGGTGCTGCCGTCCTGCAATTCCTTGTATAGCTCGCTGCGCAGCCAATCGAACACAGGCATGAAGTTGTAGCAGACGACCTTTACACCTACCCTGCCCAGTCTCAGGATGTTTTCCCGATAATTTTCGATTAAGCGCTCCCGCGTTGGTTTGCCCAGTTTGATGTCCTCGTGCACAGGGACGCTTTCTACCACTTCAAAGGCAAGTCCGCTTGCCGCCGCTTCCCTTTGAATCGCGGTGATTTCTTCTTCCGGCCAAACCTCGCCCGCCGGGACGGAGTACACGGCCGAAACGATTCCGCTCATGGTGGGAATCTGGCGGATGTTTTGCAGCGTAGCGGGGTCGTCTTTCCCGAACCAGCGAAAGGTTAGCTTCATATTTTGCGCATCCTTTCTGTCTGCGTAATTTCTTCGATGGTCCTTCTTTCGAAATTTCCGAAAGCGCTTTCGGAAATTTCGATTTCATATTACCAAGCCGTTCCTGCGTTGTCAATATAATTCACATACAAAAGACGGGTAAAACAGTAAGATTGTGTGAACGTACAATCGGAGTTCACTTTTGTTGGTGATAGTGACAGCGTGCGGCGGCTTTGTTGACAAGGCCGGTAATTTAACCTATACTTTTACAGACGTCTTTGTTGCGGAAAGGGGTGGTGGGAAATGACCATTTACGACATAGCTAAAAAAGCGGGCGTTTCCATCACCACGGTTTCCCGCGTACTCAATGGCAAGGAGGACGTGTCGAAGAAGACGCGGCAAAAGGTCGAGACGGTCATGTTGGAAAACAACTACATGCCTAGTTTTATTGCGCGCAGCCTGGTGGCGGATGTGACCAAGACCATCGGCGTTGTAGTGATGGATGTGCGCATCCCGCACTACGCCAACACCGCGTATGTCGCCGAACAGGAGTTGAGCGGTGCGGGGTATCACGTCATTCTCTGTAACACCGGCAACAATGCTGAGAATGTGCGCAACTATGTGCAGGATTTGGTGGTCAAGCGGGTGGACGGAATCATGTTTGTCAGCTCGACCTTTAACATGATGCAGGAGAGGCCGGAAATTCTGGCGTTGCTGGCCGAAACCCCGGTGGTTATCGCGAACGGCGAGTTGCCTATTCCCAGCGCCTGCTCGGTGCTGGTGGATGACGCCCGCGGCACCGAGCTCGCTGTACAACATCTATTTGAGGGTGGCCACCGCGATATCGTCCACGTCAAAAGCGTTGACAAGGAGAGCGCGCGTATAAAGCAGTTCGGATACCGATCGGCTATGGAGCAGCGGGGCATTGAGGGGCGCGCCTATCTACTTGATACCGATTACGGCATCAAGGGCGGCAGGGATGTCGTGGGACGGCTGCTGGAAGATGGGCGGGTGTTTTCCGCCATCATTTGCGATGAGGATTTGACGGCTATCGGCGTACTAAAGCAGCTTGCCGATACCGGAATACAGGTGCCCGGCGATGTTGCCGTTGTAGGCTACAACAACTCCGAATACGCGGAAATAGCAAGCCCCACGCTCACCTCGGTAGATGGCAAGGGCAACGATTGCAGCAAACTTTCGGCACAGTTGCTTTGTGGGTTGATTGAGAAGCGAAACCACTTCCCGCCGCTGTATATCCAACCGGAGTTGGTCGTGCGGGAAAGCAGCCGGACAAAATCATAAGAAGCGGCAGGCCCACAACGATGATGGGTAAGCCGCTTCTTTTTACGGTTGACATCATCGAAATTGGGCCACGGGGGAAAACTATCGTCTGCTTCGCTCATATGTTCAAAAGGTCGGGTTTTCCGAGATCGCCTCTCCGACCCCTGCGAGTGTTAGGGGCATGCTTGGGGTAGTTGTCCCCTATTGTAAAATCATTGTCATTACGCGGAACAATGCTCTACGAAGATGCGGCGAACCACGTTTAGAGATTTTTCGATCCTTGGAAACAAACTTTCCGGATTAATATGATGGAGAGTCCGGCCCTGCAAACGCTGTCAAGGCACACTTGCTATAGAAGCGTGTAACGTTGCCAATTTCAGCGATGAGTTGCGGCGCGAGAATCCCGCCGACACCGGCCATCGCTTGGCTTGACTCCAAACGACAGCTAGGCTGATAGGGCACAACCTTACTCTTGCGCCCCATTCAGAGCATCACTTTATCTCTCAAAAAACCAGCCCTCTGTGGCTGGTTTTTCATTTAGGATGACTGGCTGTTTTTGGGTTGACAAAAACAGCCGACCTTTCCGGGCTGCCGGTGGAAACAATCGAATATGCGCTGCCGGACTTCGAGCAAAGCTTTCCAATGCATTAGGGTCAAGTTGTCAAGGAGAAGTTTTGCGTGTCGCATAGTGGTTGGTCAACAACTCTAACCTTTTATCTTCGCTCAACTCTCAAATCATCAACGAACAAGACTTGCCCAGTTCCACCAATGTTTGCAATATCCATAATCCATTCCATACCAATGATTTCTCCCTGCAATCCTCCAAACTGTTCTGTCGGAATGCGCACCATGTGCAATACAGGTTCACTTCGACCAATTAACGACAAATATATCGGTGTATATACAGGCGCATCAACAGGATTAACCACACCACCAAAGTCGTTGATGTGCATGGTTGATGTGTTTCCTTCGCTATCGGTTAGTTTGATTTGAAATGATATATTGGGGTCATCAGCGCTTTCATTGCCGGAGCTTAATGACATGAACAAACTATCGCCTACAAAGACCGTACCCTGTGCAAATTCTGTTCTAAACACAGGCTTGTGCACATCAAAATCTTGCAGATGCTCCGTGCTGCCCCATTGCAGTCTTAACACACGATTACTGCTATCACGCTTGGTTGGAAGTTCCGTAATTGTCCATCCGTCAAAGCCGTGAGAGGAATATGTTACTAATCCCGATGTAGATACCCCAAGATTGAATCCATAATCGAAGCTATCCAGTAAAACCATATTGCTGTCTGCAAAATCAGTAATATACCATGTAGGCGGCAGCCACTCTGCGCCATTGGCAAAATACCTAAACAGCGAGGTGTATTCCTGCCTACCATGTAGTGTTGCTTCTAAAAACGCGCTGACAAAAACTTTCGTTGCCACTTGCTGTTCTTCCACAGATATAAGCAATCTTCGGTTGGTTGTCATGTTCCAAAGCCCCATTAAATCATTTCTGCCCCAAATAGAGTTAAATTGCCCATGATTTGCGTGCTGTATCCAAACTTTTGCTTTAATACCTCGGTCTGATACATCAACACGGTGGTACATATCTTCACCTTCAAAACTGGCAAAATCCATATCATGACCACCGTGTATTACTAAATAATTTATACCCGACAAAGATAATTCAGCCCCGGAAGGGTCATACATACGATGCGTCGGAGCAAGAGCAATTACTGTATTGATGCTAAACGGATAATCAAAAACCACTTGCCCATTTCCGGGATAATGCCCTAAATCAGCAAATGACGCCGCTAGTGCTACTGCTTCGCCGCCGCGTGAGTGTCCAATAAGTGCGATTCGTTCAAAGTCAACTTTGCTATAAAAGTCATGAGATGGGTCGTTGTTCCAGTTATACCACTGCATTAGGTGCTCTAACAAGACAAAGGCACGAGCACCCACTTCATCTTGCAGAGCGTCGAGCATTAACGCATCATACACAGGCGAAATATTTAGAAATGTTTGGTCTGCCGACACTGCTATTATGCCACGGCTTGCCAAAAGTTCGCCTAAATAATCATAACCTTCATAGGAGCGCACCCCTGCATCATGATTTCCATGGACAATCAATGCAATCGGAAACACCCCATCACCCTCCGGCATCCATACCCGTGCATTTAACGGAAGCGTATCAGAACCAAAACCTAATTGCCTTCTGCGAATGTTTCCCCAACTATCCAAAAATACTGATGCGTCAGCACTTGATGAAACAATGGTGTTTTGTCCTGGAAAAGGTTCGTTTCTTTGCTCTATCGAGGCGTAGTAATGTATTGTAAAGCTGTAGTCACCTAAAGCAGATGGATTACTCAAAGGCACGATGTCCGGGGCGTGGATATTCTCGGCATAAGGAAGTGCTAAACTTGCCTCGTTGGGTCGTGAGAGCGATGGTCCCGGCCAGAGTATAATTATAGATAATGCAATAGCAACCAAGCCCGATATGCTTAGTAGTCCGTAGCGAAGTATCTTTTGGGGGATGCTTAATGCCTTGTATTGTTTTGTTATGCACATGATGGTCAAGTATACGGTCAAAGTGATGAAAATCAATAATGGGAAAACATATATTAGTAGTCCAAACAAAAGTATACTTAATAAGGTTGATGCGATTATTACAAAAAAAGTTTGCCACCGCAGACGTTTGAAAGCCGCTAATAACATTGTCAAAACGATAGCCAAAGCAAGCACGGTAAAAAGAAAACCTACACCTGTAATCAGCGTTGGCAAAAATCCATAAGGGCGAAAAAGTATAAAGAAGTTTACGATGCCAAACCCTAGCGCCACGGTCAAACAAGATAACAATGCCCATCTCATAGCAGGGGTAAGGTTCTTCAGCATGAAAGTCCTTATGCCATTCGTCTTTTTATCAGTGTTTTCCATTTTATTTGTTGCCTCCTATATAATGATGTTTTTGCTTCAAATAAAAAAATCGACAACCGTGATGCTCTTCACAAGTTATCGGCTCTGCGTCTTTGTGTCCGGCTCTTTAATAACGGCTATATTTAATTTTCGTACTGCTATTATGGTTTCTTGTTTGCATTTTGGGCAATAGAGAGGGAAGTTTTCTAATACAGTATCTTCTCGTATTCTGTTGCGTGTTTTGCTGTTGCAAGTAGGACAGTTTATCCATCTATCACCATCCACCTTACATCCCCATTTAACCAAATAATCTGAAATAAAATCTGTAAAAAGTTCTACTGCCTTTTTGCGCACTTGATCATTACTTGAAATATCTGAGCGTAAGGACATTTGCACAGTTGCAACCAAGTGAGCAAGAACCTCGATATTAAACATATTTGCCTCATGTCCAAAGTGTGTAAGCACCATTGTGTAAATATTCTCTCCGGCAGTCCTATTTTCTTGTAATTTTTCCGGAGGTAATTTGCGAGTGATGTATTCGTAATCTGCATCCGAAACGTAAAATAGCACGGTACTCATGCTCAAATAAGCTTCAAATATTTTTTTTGCTGTTGCACGTCTGTCTGTCATTTTTTCAGAAAGAATCTGTGCTAGTTTATCATACATAGCCTGCTCGTCTTTCCTAAAGGTTTCCCACAAAAAATCTTCGCGGGTTTTATAAAACGAATAGAAAGAGCCTTTGGCAATGTTTGCTCCCATAGCAATATCATCAACGGTTATCTGCCGAATGCTTTTTCGTTTCAAAAGCTCAAGCACTGTGTTGTGCATGGCTGTTTTAATTGTTTCCCTCTCATGAGGGGTAAATGTTTTAGGCATTGATGCACCTCTCTTAATCTAAATGACCAATAATTATAATATAGTCATTAAGACATTATAGCAGATAAATAAGGGCAAATCAAGAGGAATTTTTGCATATTTGCCGATAGGGTATTCTGCCTTTTGTTAGAGCCTGTTGACATTAACTGATATAATAGCGATATAAAACTAAGCGAAGAGCATTACAGAGAAATAGCAGAGATATTCCCAATACAGCGCAGGAAATCGGAAATGAGCAACCTGGAAGTTCTTAACGCCGTTCTATACGTTCTTGAAAACGGGTGCAAGTGGAGAAGCTTACCCAGAGAATACGGCAATTGGAACACCATTTATGTTCGGTTGA
>WRBI01000040.1 GCA_009784625.1 Oscillospiraceae bacterium
CTTGGGGACCGGTTGCGCCGGTTTCACCCTGCGGGCCGGGAGGGCCTTGAGGGCCAGTCGCGCCGGTTGCGCCTTGCGGGCCGGGAGGGCCTTGGGGACCGGTTGCGCCGGTTTGGCCCTGCGGGCCGGGAGGGCCTTGGGGGCCGGTCGCACCGGTTTGGCCCTGCGGGCCGGGAGGGCCTTGAGGGCCGGTTGCGCCGGTTTCACCCTGCGGGCCGGGAGGGCCTTGGGGGCCAGTCGCACCGGTTTGGCCCTGCGGGCCGGGAGGGCCTTGAGGGCCAGTCGCGCCGGTTTCACCCTGCGGACCGGGAGGGCCTGTTGCGCCTGTTTGGCCTTGCGGCCCAACCGGGCCTTGCGCGCCAGTCTGTCCTTGCGGTCCCATCGGCCCCCGCAGACCCATCAATCCTCGCGGTCCCGGCTGTCCTTGCGGCCCCATCGGCCCCCGTGGGCCGGGTGGTCCGACGCAGCAACACTTAACACATGATCCACAATTGCCACAACAGGGAGTGCGCTGACCGCATCTATTTATTTGATTCATACTCATGAAGTTGTCCTCCAATGAACTAAGACTGCGCATAACGCGCGTATTTCATTCTACGCCTAAAGGAGGGTGGTTGTTACTGCGCGAAAATCCACACCCCCGCTTGGGGAGGTGTGGATTTTCGCTTGAGCTGTTTTATTTCTCGTACACCTGCCGCCCCTGTGAAATCGTATGTGTAACTTCGATTTCGTTGATCACGTCCGGTTTCTCATATGGGTCTTCGGACAGTGCGGTAAAGTCTGCGAAATACCCCTTTTTGATGGTGCCGCGCTCGTTTTCCTCAAAGGCCGCGTAAGCCGCTTGTTGCGTGTAGACTTTGAGCGCGCCGGTCACCGAAAACCGCCGTGTGTCGAACCGCGCGTTGACAAGGCCGTGAATTCCGGTTAATGGGTTTAAGCTGTTTACAGGACTGTCCGACCCGCCCGCCACAACTACACCCGCGTCCTGCACAGAGCGGTAATGCTCAAACCGGCTGTGTACCCGCTCGGCGCCAAACCACTCTTCAACAGGGCCGCCCGGGGTGTCGAACAGCCACGAATACTCGGGCTGCTGGCCGACCACCACACCCAGCCTGGCGGCGAGCTCGATGTGCGAGAACCGCGGCAGGGTAAAGTGCTCGATGCGAAACCTCAGTTTTTTGTCGCCCTGCTCGGCAATCACGCGCCTGTACGCGTCCAGAGCCTGGTCGATCGCCCGTTCCCCCATTGCGTGAAAGGCGATTTGTTTGCTGTCCCGGCTGGCTTTTGCGGCCAGCGTGTACACTTCCAGGTCACTGCGGTAAAGGTTGCCCCTGACCGCCGGTTTACAGGTATACGGCTCATCCAATGCCATTGTGAAGTCCATGTCGGCGCCGTCCAGCGTCAAACACCCGCCATGCCGGGGCAGACCGTAAGCCAGCGCTTTTTCGTAATCCCAGGTTTGGGGATAAAGCACACAGTGAAACGGCAAGGAGCCGTCCGCGATCTTTTTCAGCCAAAGGTCGATGTCTTTGTCGCCCTTTACGAACTGGCCTTCCATGCAATGTGCGGTGGTTAAACCCACTTGGGCGCACATCCGCCCAAAGTCGTCGATATACTTTTCGTATCGCGTTTCGGGCAGGTCTGACAGCAGTTTTCCGAGGGCAAAAAAGTGCGCGTCATCGTCGGCCAGCAGGCCGGTAAATACGCCGCCCTCATCGTAAGTCATCCCGGCGATCCCGTCCGGGAACCCGACCGACTCAAACGCGGCGGTGTTGATCGAGGAGCCGTGCAGGGTGATGCTGACCACCATAACCTTTTTGCCGTGTGAAACCCGGTCAAGTTCCTGCCTTGTGGGATACCGGCCCTCTTTAACCTGTGGCATGACAAAAAACGATGCGATGACAAGATCGTCTTCGGTGGCCGCACATCTTTGCTCGATCCGGTTCAGGATATCGCTCACCTCGACCGCGTCCACAAGGTTTACGCCCGAACACATGACTGCGGTGGTGCCGCCATGAACGTGTGAGTCAATAAGCCCCGGAAGGATGACACTGTCTTTCAAATCCAATATTTTGCAATGCGCGGGTACGTCCCCGCTGCCCACGAATGCGATTTTTTCGCCCTTTACGGCAACCCAATCGGCCTGGGGCTTCCCGTCGTCCAGCGTGTAGATTTTTCTGCCCTTCAGGACATAATCGCAATCCATTACAGCAGCTCCTTAAACGCGTCGGTGGAGTAAGACTCCCCCTTGCTCCTCGCGTCAATGGCCTGGCGCAGTGCGGCGAAGTTTTTGGAGTTAACCGGATATCTCAAAATAATCAAGCCGCCGATCACCATCAAAACGCCGGGGATAAGCATGGTGCCCAAAGAAATGCCGGCCAGGGTATAGCCGCTTTGTTCAAGCAGCGCCGCGTCGTAGCGGGCCAGGGTAAGCAGCCAGCCCACCGCTGCCATGGCAACGCCGCCGATCACCTTGCCCACAAAGTAGAAGAGCGAGACGATAACGCCCTCTCTGCGCTCGTTGTTTAAGAACTCATCAATGTCACAAACGTCGTAGACCATTGCGTAGATCAACACAAAATAAGCGCTGATCGCCATCGAGAACAGGAAGAAGACCAGATAAATCCCCGCCGTTCCAAGGCCGGTAAAGTGGGCGATAAACATCCCCACGCCGAGCAGGACGGTGAGCGCAACGACCAAGGTTCGCCTTTCGATTTTAAGAAAGCCCAAAACCGCCGAAACACCCATCACCATAAAGCAGTAGACAAGCATAAGCAAAGCCGCCTGCCCATCGTCAAAGCCCATGTTGTGGAAGAGGTAGTAAATGTAAAAGCTGGTGAACAAAATCACGCCGCCATAGGCAAACACCGTGTACAGCAAGATATGCCGGAAGGGCCGAATCTTGGCGACTTCCAGGAAAGGCTTGACAAAGCCGGAATTTTCGGCGTGAGCGTCCGGCAAAGCGGGTTCCCGGCCTTTTGTGGCAGCCGCGCTCAGCCAATAAGCGAGCAGTACAAGCACGCCGAACAACAAGCCAACCCTCGACCATGCGCCGGTGCTTCCGATTCCTTCGCCGCCGGACATAAGCGAAACCAGGAACAATGTGCCCGAACTGGCCAGAATCATACCGGCGTAGTTGAGTATGTTGGCGTAGGAGCGAACCGAATTTCGCTCAGCGTAATCATCGGTGATTTCAGAACCCAAAGAGAGATAGGGAATATCGGTAAAGGACAAAGCCAGCCAAAACAGCATGGACGCGAGCAAAAAGTAAACGAACTTGAGCCCGGTGTCAACCATAGCCCAGTCGGTATACATCAAAAATATCGCCACACCCAGCGGAATGGCAAACCTGTAGATAAAAGGCCTGCGCCTGCCGTTTGGGTTTCGGCTGCCGTCTGTCTTTATTCCGGCATACAGGTCGGTGAAGGCGCCCCAGAATACGGCGATCATTGCGATCATGCCCGCCGCGCCGGGGTCCATTCCAACCGCGTCGGTAAGGAAAAAGATGAAAAAGATGTAAAAAGTGTTCATGGCCAGGCACTCGCCCAACATACCCATACCATATCCGGCCTTGACCCCAAAGGACAGCTTGTTTTCCCGCATTTTTCAAACCTCTCCTCTCAATGTGTGGTATATAAGAAACGGATATGTTTCCATGACAACCCTCCCCGTATTACACTTGCTCTGACATTTTCGGCTTGTTGCGCTTTTTGCTGAAAATTGTCGACCTTAGTTAAATATATCTTAATCAGCTGAACAAAAACACCCACTATGGTATAACTAAATATGTATTATATTATACTTTAGTACCATTTATTTGTTTGGTAAGAATTAAGTCTGTATGATTTGTTTCACCGCACTGCCCGCCCGATTGCAACAGTGATGTTTGTTAAGCCATCGTGGATGACAAAACCCAAAAAAACAGATTGGCGTATCGCCAATCTGTTTTGTGGTCTGTGTCCGGCAGGGGGCATTAGGATATTCCGGCCAGTGTGCGCAAATATGCCGGCAACACTTTGTTGCCCAGCTTATCAAATGCGTTCGCGAGGTTGTCGCAGTCGTCTTTGGTGCCTTTTCCGCCGGCCACCAGCCAAGCGAGACATCGCGCGGCCTCAGTGAACAGGTCCTGCTGGGTGTAGACCTCGGCCGCTTTGCGCAAAAGATCAGGCGGTGTTGCGATCACGGCCCGCTTGCCCTCTTCGGCCAGATACTTGTCGAACTGCGCGCGGGTCATGCTCTTGAGCGCTTTCTTCATTTTCACGCCGCCTTCGTCAAGAACCACACCCGTCCGGACGACGTCGATCAGGTCAATTGTGGTGTCAAACAGCTCGATGTACTGCTCGTACAGTTTTTTCGCTTCGGCCTGTGTCGTTCCGGATGATTTTTCCGCCACAACCAGCAGCATATGAAACAGCTCTTCGTCGAGCTTGCCCGCGGCCAAAAACCGTCCGATTTCACGCAGGGCCTCATCGTGGCGGGCCGCAAAGATCAACGTCTGGATTTTCAATAAATGACAGGGGCGATCCAACGGGTCAATCCCCGCCATATCTTCGCTGACCAAATGTTCACTCAGCCCGCTCTGCTCACAATACTTTCCCTTAACCTGGTAACACAGGGCAGGGTTGGCGCGGAAGATATTCAGGTAGCGCTCGCCGGCATCCAAGCCGGCCGCAAACGCCGCTATGCTGTAAGTTTCGAGCAGAAGCAGCCCATCAGCTTGTGTGATCTGTTCCAGGCGATCCCCTGTGTGGAAAGCGTCTAAGATATGGGAATACTCGACGATGATTTCGCTGTGCGGCTCTATCAGGGCCGGAGGAGCGCCGCAAATAGCGGCGAGGAAAACCATCCGGGAAAGATAAGACATCAGCTTACCGGCATTTTCGTCCGAAGAGTATTGCAGCTCAGCGTATTTTTTGGCCGCGACACTGACCAGTTCGTCCATCTTGTTGTGCAGCAGCATGAGGCCAAGCACCGCGGAATCGTCCGTTTCTTTGGAATCCGCGTGCTTTTTAAGGTAATAGGAATGAACGGTCATCAGCCCGTCAATCCGGGTAGCCTGAATCAGCATATCCAGGTTTTTTAAATCGGATATATCACAGAGTCCATTGAGGAACAGGATAATATCTTGCGGCGGCTGCCCTTTGATCGCACCCAGTAAGATTGAGAGCGTGGCTAAATTGTAATCGCGCTTGTCCTTAAATGCGCTGAACACATGCTCAAGCATGAGCGGGTGATCCGAGCGCCTCCAAGCGGCCCTTGCGGCCCTGTTGTAAAGCTCACGCTCCGCCCCTTTATAATGGGTTGTTGAATCGGGCATTTTATTGGCGGCGGCGACCGCCGGCTCAATGGCGTGCAGAAGCACATCTTCTTTTAAGTCAAAAGATACCTGATAAACAAGGTCGGCTTCTGCACTGCCGGCATAGTCCGGGTACACCTCTTTAAGCAGCCTGATCAGTTTTTGATAGACCCCGCGCCTGCTCACACGGCTGCGCTTTACCGCGGCAACCTGTATGGCGGCATAAACAGCGCTGATAAACTCTATATTTGAAGCGGCACAAACTCGTTTCACCGCGCCGGGATACTTAAATATTTCGAGAAGGTGTTCAATAGCGGTGTCATAATCTGTTAAACTGCCGGATTCCCGGACAAGGTAGAACAACTTTTTTACATGGTCGTCGCTGCCCGGCACAGCATCCTTGATCTCGTCCGCCAGCATAGCGGCGTTTCTTACCAGCTTGGAAGGAAGCACACTGGCCCTGTATCCACAGTGATTGATGGGAAATTCATCTATGCGAATATTGGCGTATTTTTCGGTGACGATTTGCTCATGAACCCTGCCCTGATAGCGAATATCCTCTTTGTTGCGGAACATTCGCTGCACCACCGAAGTGCTGACGACCTGGTTGTCATCGCCAACATTATTGAGGGGGACTGTAACCGAACCCAGGTTGCTATTGCCCGCAAACATCGCCGTGACCTTTTGGCGGTCACCGGCCTCAAGCCTGGGCTCGAACCACTCGTCCGCGTCCAGCGCAATGATGATATCCCCGGTCGCGGCCGAAAGGGAATGGTTGCGGGCGGCGGCAAAGTCACCGGTCCACGCAAAATGCAGAACTTGCGCGCCCAAGGACTGCGCAATCGCCACCGTATCGTCCTCCGAGCCGGTGTCGACAATGATGATCTCGTCCAGCACTTCCCTTGCGCTCTCCACCGAGCGCGCAATGTTTTCCGCCTCGTTTTTGACAATCCAGCAACCCGATATTTTCATAAACTACCTCTACTTTTTTGCGTGGATATCTATCCCGCCAAATGATCGCAAGCGCATCGACAAAAAACCATCGGTTTCGCATACACGTACTACACTTTATCACATTTTTGGTGAAGACACAAGCGGCCCGAACCCAATGTGTATGTTTTGTTACCTTGTGCGATTTTGCCCTTCTGCCGCGATTATATCCTCACTTATGAAGAAAGCAACCGCCGGCTTTGTCAATAAAACAAAAAGCCTGCGCTTTAGCGGGTCAGCACAGGCTTTTCAATATTCGATTACTTTCGATACCACACATATGACATCACAACCGGTATCAGGATAATGAGCGCGACGATCGTCAGCATTGTAGCAAACAGGGTGCCGGCGCGCAAAAAGAAGCTGGCCGCCAAAAGCGCAAGCCCGCCATAAAACCACAAATAACCGGCCAGCCTATGTGTTCTGTGCCAAACTTCGGGGCTTGAAAGTGTCCACGGGGTTCGAATTCCCACAAAGAAGTTGCTCTTGACTTTGGGCAATATGTTCCCCAAAAAAGAAAACAAAACACCACACGCGGCTGTAACCACAAACTCAATCCGCAAATAGCCGGGGTTTAAGCTCTCCGACAAAACCACCCCCACAATACCGAGCGTAAACAACACGATGAACAAACAAAGACCATCGTAAGCGCCGCGAAACTTTTGGTAGTTCTGCTTTCGCGGGTCGATTTTTGGGAGAACTGTAAACAGCGCGGCCAACGCGGCCGGCATAGCCGCCAGCCACCAGATGTTCATTTTTGGGTCATACCTTACCCGGCCGCCGATTCCCCAATGCATGGGGATCAAGTCGGGCAGGCTGTTGTATAAAGCTGATGTAATGACCAGCGGCGCAAGGGCGAACACCCATATCAGCACCCGCGTTTTACTTAGATTCATCCTTTGTTCCACCTTTCAAACCAATCGCCCAGCGCATAATCTCGTCAATCATGCTGGTATTCAGCTCATAAATGATGTATTTGCCCTTCTTTTCGTCACTGACCAGCCCTGCCGACTTTAACACCGACAAGTGGTGTGAGATGGTGGCGTTTGTCATAGAAAACCGCTCGGCAATTTCGCCCGCTGTCATCGAACCGGACGCGAGCAGATTTAGTATTTCCCGCCTTGTGCTGTCCGAAAGAGCTTTGAACGTGTTTGCCGCTCCCATGACACCACTCCATGTATTTACAATTAGATGATCATCTAATTGTATTTTATCAAATGATATGCCTGCTGTCAAGAACATTTTGATGATTTTCTAAATGTCACACCATCCAGATTGCGCGGAGATAAACAGCGGGCAGGCGTGACCTCCACGCCTGCCCGCTGTTTAAGATATCCGCTCCAATTCTTTTTTAAGCCGTTTTACGATCCGCTTTTCCAGCCGGGAGATGTAGGATTGTGAAATGCCGATAATTTCGGCCACTTCTTTTTGTGTCCGCTCTTCCCCGTCCAGCAGGCCGAACCGCAGCTGCATGATCTGCCTTTCCCGGTCGGCCAGCTTGTTGACCGTCTCAAGCAGGATGGCCTTTTCGATATCCTGCTCGATTGGGCGGTTGATTGCGTCCACGTCTGTGCCCAAAATGTCGGATAACAGCAGCTCGTTCCCGTCCCAATCGATGTTGAGCGGCTCGTCGATGGACACCTCATTTTTGTGGTTTTGGCATTTGCGCATATGCATAAGGATCTCGTTCTCGATACAGCGGGAGGCGTAGGTAGCCAGTTTGATCCCGCGCTCAGGGCAGAATGTGTTGACTGCTTTGATCAGCCCGATTGTCCCGATGGAGATCAAATCCTCCACCCCGATGCCTGAGTTTTCGAACTTTCTGGCAATATAAACGACCAGGCGCAGGTTGTGCACGATCAGCTCTTGTTTGGCCTCCTGGCTGCCGGCGCTCAGCCCGGCGAAGACGATGTCTTCCTCCTCCCGGGTCAGGGGCGGGGGCAGAGTGTCCGGTCCGTTTATGTAGTAAATTTTGGTCCGCGCAAAGCGGTAAAACACATCCAGCCATCTTGCCTTTACCCAGTCTGTCATCCAACCGATCATACGTTTACACCACATTCCGTCTTGAGTTTGCGCCCGATCAAATCGGGGTTTAGTATGGCCTGGCCGCCGCCCTCACCCAGCTTTTCAGCCGAGACGGCCATATAACACAGTTCAGCCTTGTACAGTGCACTTTCCTGGCGGATGATCAGCTCATCCACCCGCAGGGCGGGCAGGGTTCCTGTCTTTCCCAGCGCGGCATATGGGATTAGACGGATTCGCACACCGGCTTGTTTAACGCCGCCCAAATCGCCTGCCCGGATGGATGTCGCCATCCCCGGCGGTAAAATCGACGCGACCGCATCCAGCGGGCAGACAATGACCGGAATCCCGCTGAACGGCTCGTACAGGCTGTTTCCGGTGTCGATCAAAGCCGGAAGGGTACACCGCCTGCCGGACAGCTTTACGGTCACCTTGCAGGTTGTGCCGCTCACCCGTCCCCCGCGGGTCAGCCGCCCGATCAACCCAAGCAGCAGATAAGCAACCGCAGTTGAGATAAGCAATGTGATCGGGTTCAGGTTAAAATAGACCACTCCGCCGTGATAGACCATTCCGCTTGGTGAGAAGAGCAGCCAGATGCCCAGCATCACCCCAGCAAAAAAGAAACTAACCGCGAAAAAGACAAACCAGCCTTTTAAAAATCGCACCCAGCCCTCCCAGGGCAGGGCAGCCATCACAATCCCGGCCGAGAGCAGAACCCGGTAGCCAAGCATCGCGAAAAAGCTGGTAAAGGGTAAAAAAATAACAAGTGAGCCGACCGCCCCCAGCAGGGCCGCGCCGATCATTCTGCGCCGCGGAATCGCAGTGCCCAAAAGCCTGGACATCCCGGCCAGCAAAAGCGCTGTGACCAGATAATTGATCACCAGCAGCACATCCAGATAAAGTGGTGTTTCCATCCGTTCCTTCTCTCGTTTACGTCTTTGGCCATATCATTATAGGAGAAGCCAAGCCCAAGTTCTTGTCGGAAAAGCACTCTGGCCGCCGGACATTTACTGTGTGGACAAAACCTGTAAAAGCGACCAGTATATTCGACGGAATTTTATGTAAATCTTTGCTCGCTTTGTCAATTGTTTTCTTTTTGATATTGGTAATATGCAGGTGTAAATATTGAAATATTTGCCAAGTAAATGCTTGTTGTTATGTGAGGTTTCTGGTATAGTTAGGGGGTGGGGTTTATGGCCTGAGTTGGGTTGGACAAGCGTAAGCGTCAATCAAACAACGACATCATTAGGAGGAAACGACCATGAAAAAAACAAGACGTGTTACAGCGGTATTTTTGGCGCTGGTTTTCGTAGTTGCTATGGCTGTGCCAGTGGCTGCAACGCCAGTGGATGAAGTTTTTATCGTGGTGAACAGCGAAGAAGAAATGCTAAACTATCGGTTCGACCCAAACCTCAATGAAGTGTTGGTTCTTTCCATAGACACTCCGCAAAGCAGGAGCATGAATTGGTGCTCTAATTGCAACCAGCGTGGTTTGGGGCTTGTTATGGAAAGACGCCAATCTGGTGTAACCGTTAGAGGCTGCCCAATGATTGGGTTGGCCAGCGACCGTAAGTTCCATCATACGAACACAGAAGTGATGAGATGTACGATGTGCGGATGGCGTCAAGCTGGAAGAACATTTATTGATTACGTTGCAGAGTGCCACGACAATACTTCGCGGACATGGGCGGTTGTTCCCGGGCGAACGACAGACCATGGTGTTGATATACATGCATGTTGGAGGTTTTGGACAACAGGCCAAGGTGCATGGTGGAGGTAATAATTCCCGATATTAAAGCAAAGAGCATAATACACGCATGTGCTATGATTCTTATCGTTTCGAGCTTGTTTGCCGCATGTATAAGCGAAAATCAAAAATTGTCGATACCAGAGTATCCCATCGACAAGGCCGCTATCGTCTCTGTCTTACAAAAGATTGGGCTTGATTGGGAGGTAACGGCGCAGACCCACGCCATCGGTGAACCCCACTCGGTATACCGTATCTACCGCAACGACACACTGCTTGCCTCTGTAGTAGGCATAAGTGCATATGATGAACGTAGCTTATCCGTCCTGTTTATGTCATTCCAGAACGCTCTTAGTGAAGATGAACTGGAAACAGCTATTGTTTTTGCGACTTTATTGTTTGGCGGATTTGATGGCACGCACCAGATTTACGAACGTTTTCAAGCCGAATTTGGCGTGAGTAATACGACGGTAAATTCAATAGAGGGGGCTTTGCCGCGACCGTATGTACGCGACCAAACAGCAGTTTGGGTAGGGGAATTTAAAGGTGTGTATTGCAGAATAATCGTAGAGCGGGAAGCTAGTACGCACATAGAATATTTAGCGCGGATAGACATAGTTAGCGATTTAGAAACCTTCGGCCTTGAAAGTTGGCGCACCATTATGAGCAACTAACCTTTTTAAGTTAAGTTTGTGATATAGTGAGGGGGTGGGGGTTTGATAGGCATGAAAGAGAAAACCAAAGTCACCATAATTATTGTACTGGTCGTTGCGTTGAGTGCCTCCTTTTTCGTGAACTATGTCGACCCTCGCAATCAACAGATACACGGCACGTATATTTCCGGGGACCAAATGTCGCCGGATGCAGTATATCTTGTGTTCGAGCAAGAAAGTCCCGTTTATGGTGGCAATTTCGCAAAGTATCGTCAGTTTGAAATGATGGAATACGGCAGCTTTGCACCACTAGAGGGCAATATTTACTCTTTGTATGGTGCGAGTAGCACTTGGAAAGTAATTTTCGTTGATAACGCAGTCTATCTTATTTACCAAACTGGTGAGGTTTCGGCCTTTGCTAGACTTAGCCGAATGCCCACATACATTAATGTATTCCCCCCAGACTTTTCAGCGACAGTGTTTGACGCTTACGTGGAAGAAGCTGAGTTTCTAGATAACAAACAGTAAAGTTAAGGCGGCAACCACGGTTGCCGCCTTAACTTCTTGTTATTCTAAACCGAAAAATCAACAAACCGGCCGCCCTGCCAGAGCTTTACGCTCTTGTAGCCCACCTCGCGGATGACATCAAGCGCTACGTCAAAGCCGTAGTCGAGCATTCCGGCCTCGTGTGCGTCCGAACAGATGGTGACCTGTCCGCCTGCCCTGTGCAGCATGTGCAGGATTTCACTGCTCGGGTAAGGGTGGTCGACATACCCGCGGCTCATCCCGCCGGTGTTGACTTCGGTTACCAGGCCGTTCGCGGCGATCTCGCTTATAATTTTTTCCCACATCGTCTGATACCACCCGGCGCCAGGGTCGAAAAAACGGCTGCTGCTGTTTAGCTTTTCGATCACGTTTAAGTGCCCCATCACATGCGGTTTATAGTGCTTGGCCAGCGCGAAGACATTCTCGCCGTACATTTCGATAAAAGTGCGCACATTGCCGTTGCCCGCGTCATCGATCCCGTCTTCAAAAATATCCGGCCGCCAGTCGATTGTGTAGTACTTGCCCGAATTCCCGCTCTGTACATAGTGTACCGAGCCGACGACGTGATCCCAATTTGCTTTCTCGTAGAGGTAATAGTAGTCGATCTCAAGCCCGCAGCTAACCTCGATTTTGTCCGCGTATTTTTCTTTAAGGTGTGCGATGTCCGACTGGTAGCCCCTCATTCTGCTTTTGGGGATACAGACATCCAGATCGTAGGGCGCCCAAGCGTGCTCGGCGATCCCGATGCTGACAAACCCCAGATCGATGGCTGCCAGCACCATCTCTTCAGGTGAGTTTTTGCCGTCCCCGTAATGTGTGTGCGCGTGCATGGTGGACGGAAAGGTGATCACTGCGCCTCACCGCCCATCTTCTCCTGCTTGATTTTTTTGTCGACCAGATGCCGGCCGGCCAGCTCATCCCGCACTTGCCCAAGCGGCAGCCCGCGCTCGACCATCAGCACCAGTGCGTGATAACAAAGATCGGCCAGTTCGCAAGTCAACTCGCGGTTGTCGTCATTTTTGGCGGCGATCAACACTTCGGCGGCCTCCTCGCCGATCTTCTTGAGGATTTTATCCTCACCCTTCTCAAACAGGTAGCTGGTGTACGACCCCGGTTTAGGTTCAGATTTCCGCCCGGCCAGCAGTTCATAAAGGGACTGAAGCGAGAACGAGCCCGGTTGATCAGTCATAAATAGAGATTGATAAAAGCAGCTTTCTGCCCCAGTATGGCAGGCAGGCCCGGCTGGAATCACCTTTACAAGAAGCGCATCCAAGTCACAGTCGGCGGTAATTGACACCACTTTTTGGACATTTCCCGAGCTTTCGCCCTTCCGCCAAAGGGCGTTGCGGCTCCGGGAGTAAAAGCAGGTGTAGCCCTCTTTCAGTGTGATTTCCAGGCTTTCGCGGTTCATATAGGCGAGTGTTAACACACTTCCGCTCGACTCATCCTGCACAATGGCCGGAACCAGCCCGTCCGCCCCGAATTTGATCTGATCACAGTTCAACATCAACCCAACATCCCCTTATTTCGCTTATGTCTGGCCCTCAAAAAGAGACGCACTGGTCATAAACATTACATAACTACAGATTATTTGTGAATAAATCGCGATTATATCGCAGTATTGGTATTATCATCCAGTCACTGTTTTGAATATCAAAATGTGTTGGTCGTTTTTATGCACATGTATTTAACGCGACAAAATTATATAATCGAATCCACAAAACAATATTAACAGGCGCGATGTTTGCCGATGTTATTCATCGCACTTCGCGCACCGGCATTCCATGTTTGGCCAGATAGGCTTTGAGTACGGGTATCTCAAGTTCGCGAAAATGAAAGATCGATGCCGCTAATCCTGCATCTACATCCGCGTTCTCAAAGAGCTCGAGGAAGTGTTCTTTGTTCCCCGCCCCGCCTGAGGCGACAATTGGCAAGGATGAGACCGCCCGCACAGCATTTAACATCTCGATGTCGAAACCGTTGCGCACGCCGTCGGTGTCAATGCTGTTGACCACCAATTCGCCTGCGCCCCTCTCTCCCGCCTGGCGCGCCCACTCGATGGCGTCCAGACCGGTGTCGGTTCGCCCGCCGGCTGAAAAGAGTCGGAAACCGCCGTCCATGCGCTTTATGTCCATGCTGAGAACAACGCACTGATCGCCGTACTTGCGGGCGGCCTGCTCGATCAAGCCGGGATTTTTGACCGCCCCCGAGTTGACCGAAACTTTGTCGGCCCCGCAGCCAAGAACCCGCCCAAAGTCGTCCAAACTGTTGATACCGCCCCCCACAGTCAGCGGGATAAATATCTGAGAGGCCACCCGCCGCAAAAGGTCGGTGAACAGCCCGCGGTTCTCAAAAGTGGCGGTAATATCGTAAAAAACCAGCTCGTCCACACCCTGGGCGTTGTAGTAGGCGGCGGCCTCTACCGGGTCGGAGACATCGCGGATCCCCTCGAAGTTGACGCCCTTTACCACCCGCCCATCTCGGATATCCAGACAGGGGATGATGCGTTTGGTTAACATTTGGCGGCCTCCAATGCTTCGGCCAGGGTGAGTGTCCCCTCATAGAGGGCCTTGCCGACAACCGCGCCGTGCAGGCCGATTTCAGCCAAGTCACGGATATCCTCTAAACTGCTAACCCCGCCGGCCGCGATGATGTTGCAGCTCAGCTTTGCCTTGAGTGTGCGGTAAATATCCCGGTTGGTTCCGATCAGCAGGCCGTCTCGGGATATGTCGGTGAAGATGATGGTCTTGACCCCGGCCTTTTCCAGCTTTTCGCAGAACTCGACCGCGTCCAGCGCGCTGTCTTCCAGCCAGCCGCGCACTGCGACCTTGCCCTCGCGTGAATCCACCGAAACGGCGATCTTATCTCCGTGTTTTTCAAGCATCTGCTCCAGAAACTCAAAGTCCTCAACGGCGATTGTACCCAGGATGATCCGGTTAACGCCCAGGTTAAGGTAAGCGTCCACCGCCGCTTCGTCCCGGATTCCGCCGCCCACCTGGATGAACATCAGCCTGGCGTTCACAATCCCCCGGATTTTATCTATGTTCGCGAGGTTTCCCTCCCGCGCGCCGTCAAGATCGACGATGTGCAGATTTTTCGCACCTTCCCCGGCAAATCGCCCGGCTACTGCGGCCGGCTGGCCGTCGTATACGGTCACATGATCAAAATCTCCCTGTTTTAGCCGCACCACATGCCTGTCCTTTAAGTCGATGGCCGGGAAAATTTCCACGTTATAGCTCCTCCTGTCATGTTTCTTGTTATCAACACACTTATGTTATTGACTATGTCCACAAAATGTGCGTAAAATCTTTAGGCCGACCTCCCCGCTCTTCTCAGGGTGGAATTGGGTACCCATCACATTGCCTTTTTGCACAACCCCGCTCACCTTGGCTTTGCCATAACCCGACCAAGCCGCGGTCAGCCTGCCTTTGGGCAGGTAGTAGGAGTGTACGTAGTAGACCGCGTCGCCATTCGCGACCCCGCTTAGCACCGGGCAGGATTTGTCCGCGATCTCAAGTGTGTTCCAGCCGATCTGCGGGATTCGACAGGCCGGGTCATCCACATCCTCCAAAAGTGGAACGATCTCGCCCTCCAGCAGTCCCAGTCCCCGGTGTACACCGTACTCCCGGCTTTGCTCAAAGAGCAGCTGCATCCCAAGGCAGATACCGAGCAGCGGCTTGCCGCGGCCTGCCAGTTCCTTGAGTACAACGTCCAAGCCTTTGTTCCGCAATTTGTTGGCCGCGTCTTCAAAAGCGCCCACACCCGGCAGAATGACGGCGTCCGCGCGATCCAGTTCAATTGGATCGCCGGTGACCAGGCACTCCTGCCCGATGTACTCCAGTGAACAGCGAAGCGAAAACAAGTTTCCGACGCCGTAGTCGACGATCGCGATCATATATTTTGCCCCCCCCGGCTTCTCGCGGCTTTGGCGTGGGCGTCCAGCCCCTCACGATCAGCAAACATCGCGACGCTTTCGGCCACATTCGCCATCGCCTGTCCATCGTAGTAAAGGAAAGAGGAAGACTTGATAAAGTCGCTCACCCCAAGTGGTGAAGAGAACCGGGCGGTGCCGTTGGTTGGCAGTGTGTGGTTGGGCCCGGCAAAGTAGTCGCCCAGCGCTTCGGTTGTGTGGCGGCCCAGGAATACCGATCCCGCGTGCCGGATAGAGGGCAGCAGCGCAAACGGCTCGTCCACGCAAAGTTCCAAATGCTCGGGGGCAATCGCGTTGGAGACGGCGACCGCGTCCTCCATCGACTTTACAATAAAGATCGCCCCGTTGTCGTCGATTGAAGCTCTGGCGGTTGATTCGCGCTTTAAAGTCTTTAGCTGTGCCTCAACCTCCTCTGAAACCCGGGCGGCAAGCCGGCGGTCGGTTGTGACCAGAATCGCGGCCGCAAGCTCGTCATGTTCAGCCTGAGACAACAAATCGGCGGCGATGTGCGCGGGATTGGTCTTGCTGTCCGAGATGATTAGAACTTCGCTTGGCCCGGCAATCATGTCGATGTCAACCAGACCGTAAACCATCCGTTTTGCGGTGGCTACATAGATATTTCCCGGTCCGACAATTTTGTCCACCCGCGGCACTGGTCCGGCCCCATAGCTGAGCGCACCCACCGCCTGTGCCCCGCCCATCAAAAAGATGCGGTCAGCGCCGGCCACCGCGGCCGCCGCCAAAATATCGTCAGGAATCGATCCGTCCGGGTCGGGTGGTGTGACCAGCAAAACCTCATCCACCCCGGCCAGTTTAGCGGGGATGACGTTCATCAGGGCACTGGAGGGATACCGGGCCGTTCCACCCGGAATGTAGACGCCAACCCGCTCAAGCGGGAGAATCCGCTGCCCCATTACAACGCCCGGCCGCGGGGTGAGCGAGTACCCCGGGCGCAGCTGCGCGGCGTGATAAAGCCGGATGTTCTCTGCCGCCTGCGCAAGCACAGACAAAAATGCTTTATCGACGCGGACCTTGGCTGCCTCCATTTCACCGGCGGGCAGCTCGAGCTGTGTGATCGTGGCGCCGTCAAACTTCTTGGTATACTCGTTGACCGCGACTTCGCCCCTGGCCTTTACGTCAGCCAAAATGGCAGCCACAGCCGCATCGACCGTTTCCTGCACCTCTTCTTTTCTCCCCAGCAGGGTGGGTGCGTCCATTGGGTTTTCGCATTCAATCAAGCGAATCATTGTGCCACCTCGTCAGTCATCGGCTTTGTATATCTATCATTTTTGCATTGTGCTGGCTGTGCGGCGGATAAATATTAGACTTACAGAATCTGTTTGCCGTGGTGCGAATGGCCATAGCCGTTGGCGAACCCTAAAGACCTGTATAATATCCGTGTCTGTCTGTAAATATTATACACTCTTTCACGTTTCTCGTCAAACGATTGGGGATTGCATAAATTTAATCTGGCTGGAGTTGGCCGCGGGGGGAATTGACCTTAACGAAAATTTAATGTATAATATAGGAGTGCTTAGCAAGATATGCCGCCGTGGCGGAACTGGCAGACGCCCGGGACTTAAAATCCCGTTCTGGCAACAGAGTACCGGTTCGATTCCGGTCGGCGGCACCACCGGGGACGGCCCCCGAGCCAACGTCGCGTTCTCACGTTTTGAGGGCGCGATACTTTTTTGCTCGCGGCCATGCGTTTGAATTAGGCGCAACACAATGCCAGGCCAGGATCGTTAGCTGCGAACAATTGCACGGATTATCCAAACACCTACATGTCTCAATGCTTATTAGTAGATGAAACAGCTTTAATCTTAGTCTTGCTTGCGATACTTATATCTGCGAATTTTCTTTATCTTCCACTGATAGAAACCGATACCTTCATACTCTAATATAAAACCGCACTTCTCCATAACTTTGCAAGATGCTGTGTTGTTTGCATGACATATTCCATCAATTTCCCCTATACCCAACTGCTCTAAAATAAATGGGAGAAATACCTTAACAGCTTCTGTTGCATACCCCTGTCCTATATATTTTTCTCCGACATGATATCCAATTTCCCACCCCTTTTTAATTGGTGCGGCTTGAACATGGCCAATTTGTTGCCCATCATTAAGCAAAACAGGATAAACCTTTGGTTTGCCATTCTCATTGTAAAATGATATTAGAGATTTTATCACCTTTTCAGCTATTGCAACTGTTTCAAAGACTTCATCAGGCACAAACCGCCTATTGTCGGCATCAAGAGAGTTGAGGTGTACGCTTTCAGCCATGTCTAAAGTGAAATGAGTTATATATAATCTTTCTGCTTGTAATTTCCTATACATACCTTTTCTGCTATTCAAAATATAAATTCGCTGCATTACCCTACATAAGATAGAGTAATGCATAAAATGTAGCTACCCTAGCGAACAGCATATCATACTCGCCTGTGAAAATCTATGTAGAGCGTGGTAAGCCTTGCTTTGCATGAGTGAGGTTCCCCTTATGGCATTTATGCATGCAAAAACGCCGACCAGATCGTCCAAGTGATGGCAAACCTTCTTTCCAACGCCAATACGCACACCCAAAACGGCGGCGCTGATCGGGGGCGATATGCAGAACGCAACAAAAGGCATGAGCGCCGCAGCTCATGCCAGTGAAAATATTGAGACTGTCAGCGCAACAATTGCCGGAAACGCCGAGCTAGCTGTACACCCTAGTAAGTGAAGTCAGCAAAATTGATGAAAATACAGACCAAAGAGCTTGATCAAGTCAACGCGGGTCTGGAACAGGCGGCCAATCACATACAAGAGGATGCCGTGAGCGCACAGGAACCGTCCAGCACGGCGCAAGAACTTTCGGAGCAGCCGACAGCGCTGAGACGAGTTATTTCACAGTTTAAACCGAAGGCTTAGATAGAAATTATGTGCGGTGCATGGATACAGAAAATGGAAAAGCAACAAAGCCCGCTTCGCGGCTGCGCAGGTATAGCCCTCCGGCGCGTGTGCCAATTCAAACCCCTGTTTTGAACGCTGAGTGAAGCCTGGGAGTTATATCTTGAAGTGCGACACCAGCTGCCTTAAAGTTTCGGCCTGCGACGACAATTCTTCGGCGGCGGCCGCCGTTTCTTCAGACACGGCAGAATTATTTTGAACCACCGATGAAATTTTATCAAGCTCAATACTTACCTTGCCGATGTCGCCTGCCTGTTTTCTTGAGGAAGTGGAGATGCCGTCAATAATACTCAAGACTTCGTTTGCGTTATTGACGATAACATCCAAAGAATTTGACGTGGTCTGCGCAATGTCGCTTCCGATCTCTACACATTCGATAGAATCCTGAATAAGTTTGGTGGTATTTGTTGCGGCTTCCTGGCTGCGGGCGGCCAGGTTTCGCACCTCTTCCGCCACCACCGCGAACCCTTTGCCGTGTGCCCCTGCACGGGCCGCTTCAACAGCGGCATTCAGCGAAAGTATGTTTGTTTGAAACGCTATGTCCTGAATGGCTTTAATAATGTGTGAAATATTGTTGCTTGATTCTTTGATTCGCGTCATTGCTTCAAGCATCTGTTTCATGGCGTCGTTGCCGTTTTGGGCATTTTCTGCCGATTTGTTTGAAAGGAGATTGGCGTCGGCTGCGTTGTCGGCGCTTTGTTTGGTTTGATTGCTAATCATCTCAATGGAGGCGTTAAGCTCCTGGACGCTGCTTGCCTGTTCGGTGGCGCCGGACGCCAAGTCCATAGAACTTGTAGAGATTTGGTTGGCGCCGGTCAGCACCTGCTTGGAGACTGCGGAAATCTCAGCCATCGTCTTATTTAAACTGCCGCTGATATTATTTAACGAATCTCCAATAGCGCCAAAGTCTCCGGGATATTTTTCTTTAATACTTACGGTTAAGTCTCCGGAAGCGACAGAAGCCAGCGTTTGTGATACATCGCTGATGATGTGCCGCAGTGTAGACACCAGCGTTTGGGCAGACTCTGCCAAAATCCCCATCTCGTCTTTTGAGTAAGCCCTGACATTCACATTCAAGTTGCCGTTTGCAACATTTTTAATTGCATATACAACTTCAGAAACAGGTTTGGTAATCATCCTTGTGATAATCCACGCAACAGTTATCCCGAAAACAACAGCAATTACGGCTAAAGCAACGACCATCGTAAGGTTGTTTCGGCTGGAAACGCTGATTTCGCTGCTAACGACATACATGCGGTTCTGCGTATTTTCAAGCAGGGAGAGAAACTCGACGTAGACGTGGTGAAACAGTCCGTCCGCCGGCCCATTAATGATCGCGAGGGCGTGTGATTGACTGTCCGCGCGGGACAAGTTAATAATTATGGGCGTAAACCCGTCGACATAGATATAGATAAGATTTTCCAGCGTATGCAGCTGCCTTGTCATTGCGGCTGCTTCATCGGGGGCGATCGCCGGGTCACCCGAAACGCTCGTTTTCATCAAGTTTATGCTGGCTACGACGCGCCCCCGGCTGGCGGCAAGCTCTCTTTCAAGCGCGTCAAGCCTATCCGGATTCCCTGCGTTAAGCGCGGAAAACGCGGCGATACGCCTGACATCCATCAGATCAAGCTCAATGCTGCGAATCGCATTGTATTGCACCGCAGAATAATCGAGGATATTCGTATAGCCACTGTCTATGTTGGTGAGGGATGTGAAAGCGACCCCAACGATAATCAACATCAGAACCAGAAGCATACAAAATCCGATGGCCAGCTTTTTGCCCAACTTTAGATTTTTTATAATCGACACTTTAAAGATACACTCCTGTTCGTAGAACCTGTATTCACAACTCAGCGCACCGCTGCGCCAACGCTTTTTCCGCCGTGCCGCGTCAGTTTCCCTTGGAATACACAAAGCATTCCCGCGGAAAACTTCCTTGCCCAGCGAAAAAATCGCTGGCGTTTCGGCACACTTCGTTTGTGAGTACAGATTCCTAATCTAGCCAAGCCTGTTCCATTGCGGCGCGGACAGCGTTTATTAAAGCATTGGATGAAACGGTAGCTCCCGAAACAACATCAACGCCATCAAGGCCGGCCGGACCTGCCGCGAAAATTCCATCACGCATTACATGATTTGCCTCGCTGCCCCAAACCGTATCCCAAAACATATCTGTTTCGCTGTGTTCGACCACTTCGATTCGGCGGATATTGGTTCTGTCAAGCGTTACCCGAACTTCCATAGGCCCGCCAAAGCCGGATACGGTCACATTGTATATCCCCGGCATGAAAAAGGGGTCGCCCGGGTCTGCCCCGGGGTTGCGGCGTATCTGAGTCCGCGGGTAGGTAATGGGCGTAACGTCCGCAAGAGCTGCCCCCTGCCCGAGCATCGCCTGCTCTACCCCCCAAATGATCCCGGACGCGGACATTGTGGCGCCTGTATAGATATCAATGTCATGGGTGGACTGCCTGTCGTTAACCTGATGGTTAACCACTTGCCTAAACCACCAGCCGCCCAAAGCGCCGCCGCCAACCTCGTCCGGCTCGTAAACCGATTCGCCGTGGCCGCCATCGCCTTGCCCGAGGCCAAAAGCACCGCCGGAATGGAGGTGAAACACATTTCTGCCAAATGAGAGGCGAAGGTTCATATCGGTGTCTTCGCTGAACAACATCCTCACAGCGCCTTCCGCCAAAGGATTGCCGTAGGTATCCATTGTATTTGCGGGTACGGTTACTTCAACAAATCCCGGGATAAACCGATCACCCGGTAAAGGGGCGGAAATAAATTGCGGCTCCAGCTGCGAAGGCTCTGCCCCCGCCTGCGCAATCGCGGATTCGACCGCGCTTATCACCGCGCCCCTTGTGATCGTAGCCCCTGTAAATGTATCTATGTCCCGGGTGGATTGTCTTACAAGGATTTGATCCGGCACGCCCGGCAAAGCGCGAAATGCCCAGCCCGACCCATATACAGACTCGCCGTGTTCAAAAATTTCAATGCCGGTAATCTGGTTTTCGCTGAAATGAACTTCCACCGTCATTGGCGCTTCTTGAAAACCGGGCACAACTGCGGTATAGCTCCCCGGCGTAAAATTCGCGGTAGCCACAGGCAAAGCGGCCAAGGCGGCCTCTGAAAGAGCATTGTCGATTGTCACGAGCGGCTGTTGCTGCGAAAAGGGAGGGAGCGCGGCAGCCCCGGCCCCTGATGGCGGCGTGCCCGGCCTAAGCTGTTCTAAAGTTGCCCCTGCCTGCATTAAAGCGGCTTCAACTGCCTCTCGGGTTCCCCGCGACGTGCCGGTAGCCCCCGTAATGATATCAATATTGGCGGACTGGTCCTCTATTAACGAGGCCCTCATAATTTCAAAAAAAGGATAAGCAAACCCGGGTGTATCGCTGTGGCTTAATACATCCATCCGAACGATACGCCCATTGTTGTCAACTTCAATATCAAGATGTATTTCTCCGGCATGCCCTGTCCCTACGCCTGAATATACACCGGGCCTTAGCCGCGGCAAATCAGCGGTTTCCGCCGGAGTCTCCCGGACGTTTCCGCAGGACGCCAAAAACATCACACTTAAGCTGAACGCCAACACTCGTTTGACAACACTGCGTGCAGTTTTTAGCATATTATAAATCTCCTTAAGCTTTTGAAAGTTCAGGCCCGGTATCCGCCGAAGTATAACAGGATACAATTAATTGTATCTTAGCATACAAAAATTCTTATTGCAACCACAATTCACAAGTATAGACTTAATTGGTGCTATATCACGGTCTGTTCATGTATAAACGACGCGCACTGTATAAACAGGCGATGCACCGGTGTTTTACGAAGATCCCGCGGTTAGAAAGTTCGTCATGCTTTTGGGGCCAGCCTCGATCATGTTTCCAGAATTTAACCTCCACAAAAGCCGCAGCGGCGGTTTCCATAAGACGAGAATAACCGTTGGGCCGCATGAAGATCATACAATCTTGTTTCGTGTCCGGACACACAGCTTCCGCTTGACAAATGATGGTCTGATTGTATATGATTATCTTTTACCAAACTGTGTGTTATTATTTGGCCGCGAGTGTGTGTCTATGGTTTACGTTCTTTTATTTCTTGAGGGTATTTTGACCTTTATCTCGCCCTGTCTATTGCCTTTGCTGCCACTGTATATTTCGTATTTCGCGGCGGGTGGTGAGGGCCGGGGAAGAACCTTGGCCAACGCCTTGGGTTTTGTGACCGGGTTCACCGTGGTTTTTGTGAGCCTGGGCGCTTTTGCCGGCGCGGTTGGCGGTTGGCTGGCCGCTTATCAGGGATTGGTTAACCTGGGGGCCGGGCTTGTGGTCGTCCTGCTCGGGCTCAACTTTATGGGTGTGATCAGGATCGCCTTTCTCTACCGGGCGCAGGGCAGCGGAGCAAATGTGCGCGACTTGACCTTTGCGTCATCGGTTGTTTTTGGCCTGGTCTTCGCGATCGGCTGGACTCCCTGTGTGGGCGCGTTTTTGGGTGTTGCGCTGATGCGCGCGGCCATCCAAGGCGGTGCGCTTGAGGGGATGTTCATGCTATTTGTTTATTCGGCCGGGCTGGGGGTTCCACTGGTAGCCAGCGCACTGCTGATCGACCGGCTAAAGGGCGCGTTTGACTTTATTAAGCGGGGTTACGCAGTCGTCAATAAGCTGGCGGGCATCTTTCTTGTCCTGATGGGCGTACTGATGGCGACCGGGCTGATGGCGCGGTTTATGTCGCTGTTTATAGTGAATCCCTGGTAAAGGTAGTGTAGAGATGAACAAGGTGATTTTTGGTGTGATCGGGATTGTGGCTTTGCTGGCCGGCGCTTTTCTCGCGCTCAACTTGATATCCGATCAAGCGGCGGAAGAGTTTATCGTCGAGGCGATTGAGGAGCAGGCCGCGCAGGCCGCCGAGCAAGCGCCCGAAACACGGATACTTGCCCCTGACTTTGAAATGACCGATATAGACGGCAATGTTCTGCGGTTGTCCGACCTGTTCGGCAGACCGATTGTGCTCAACTTCTGGGCCAGCTGGTGTCCGCAATGCCGGGCCGAACAGCCGGGCTTTGATCTGGCCTACACCGAGCGCGGGGATGAAGTGCGGTTTGTCATGCTCAACCTGACAGACCCGTTCCGGGAGCCGCTTGAGCAGGCGGTCGCGTACATCGAAGAAAGCGGGTACACATTCCCCGTCTACTTCGACACCGCGCAGGAGGCCGGGGTGGTATACGGAATCCGGTTTATCCCGACCACTGTTTTTATTGACGCCGACGGGTATGTCGTTGCCCTTTCTCAAGGGGCAATCGGCGAAAGCGGTCTGAGGCGCGGGCTTGAGATGATCACGGAGGGCTAGAATGGACAAGTTTCAGCTGATATCGCAGTACCGGCCGACCGGCGATCAACCGGCAGCCATACAGAAGCTGGTGAACGGTTTAAACAGCAATATGCACGAGCAGGCGCTGCTCGGTGTAACCGGCTCGGGCAAGACTTTCACCATGGCCAACGTCATCGCCCAGGTGAACAGACCCACGCTGATTCTCGCCCACAACAAGACTTTGGCCGCTCAGCTTTGCTCTGAATTTAAAGAGTTCTTCCCCAACAACGCGGTCGAGTATTTTGTCAGCTACTACGACTATTATCAGCCGGAGGCATACATCCCCGGTACCGACACATACATCGCAAAAGACTCCTCCATCAACGACGAGATCGAAAAACTGCGCCACTCGGCCACATCCTCACTCAGCGAGCGGCGGGATGTGATCATTGTTTCGAGCGTCAGCTGTATCTATACGCTGGGTGACCCAATCGATTACCGGACAATGGTCGTTTCGCTGCGCAACGGGATGCAAATCGGCCGGGACAAGCTGCTCAGCCGGTTGGTTGACCTGCAATACGAGCGGAATGATCTGAATTTTATCCGGAACAAGTTTCGGGTACGCGGCGATATTGTTGAGATATTCCCCGCCTACTGGGGGGACAAAGCCATCCGGGTTGAATTCTTTGGGGACGAAATCGACAGGATCAGCGAAGTCAACCCGCTGACCGGTGAGATCAAAACGGTGGTCAGCCATATGGCCATCTACCCGGCCTCCCACTATATTGTCCCGCGGGATCAGATGCTGGTCGGGATTGAAGAGATCAAGCAGGAGATGGAGGCGCGGGTACAGCTTTTCAAGAGCGAGGGCAAATTGATCGAAGCACAGCGGATTGTCGAGCGGGTCAACTACGATATGGAAATGCTGACCGAGATCGGTTTTTGCACCGGGATTGAAAACTACAACCGGGTATTGGCAGGCAGGCCGCCCGGCTGTACGCCGTTTACTCTGTTTGATTACTTCCCGGATGATTTTCTGTTTATTGTGGACGAGAGCCACGTGACCCTGCCCCAGGTGCGCGGGATGCACGGCGGGGATTACGCCCGCAAAAAGAATCTGGTCGACTACGGATTTCGCCTGCCCTCCGCTTTTGACAACCGGCCGCTCAACTTTGACGAATTTACCAAAAAAATCAATCAGGTCGTCTACGTCAGCGCAACCCCCGGCCCCTACGAACGGGAACACGCCGGACAGGTGGTCGAGCAGATCATCCGGCCGACCGGGCTGGTTGACCCCGAAATCGAAGTCCGGCCGGTTGAGGGGCAGATCGACGACGTTGTGCTCGAAATCGGCGGGCGGGTAGAGGCCGGTGAGCGTGTACTGATCACCACACTGACCAAAAAAATGGCCGAAGACCTGACCGACTACCTGCACAATCTAGGTGTGCGGATTCGATATATGCACCACGATGTGGACACAATCGAGCGGATGGAAATTGTCCGCGACCTGCGGGCGGGGGAGTTCGATGTACTGGTCGGAATCAACCTGCTCCGCGAGGGGCTGGATATCCCCGAGGTGTCGCTGGTCGCCATCTTCGACGCGGACAAAGAGGGTTTCTTGCGGGGCGAGACCTCGCTGATTCAGACGATCGGCCGGGCGGCGCGAAATGTGAACGGAAAAGTATTGATGTACGCCGACCATGTAACGCCGTCGATGGAACGGGCGATTACCGAAACGTACCGCCGCCGCGAGATCCAGCAAAACTACAACCAGGAGCACGGCATCACCCCGACCACCATCAAAAAAGAAGTGCGGGGCATCCTTGAGATATCCAACAAAGAGGCCGCCGACCTCAAAGGCAAAAAACTGCGGCAGTTAAACCCCAGAGAGCGGACCGAGCTGATCAAACAGCTGACGCTGGAGATGAAAAACGCGGCCAAGCTGCTTGAGTTTGAACACGCGGCCTATCTGCGGGATAAGATTGAGGCGGTCAAAGGCGGAAAATAAGGGCGACATTTAGGGTGTGTTGACACAAATGGGAATGCACGGATTTTGAGTGAATTTTCGAGCATTTCAAGGCGGAGGAGGAAGGAATACTATATGTATTCCGCTGAGACTCTTCGCTGTATGGGCGCTCA
>WRBI01000041.1 GCA_009784625.1 Oscillospiraceae bacterium
CTTAAGCCGGAATGCGCGTTCAGACATCTCGACCAGTTCGATCTCCACCCCGGCCAAGCTCATGTTTGAGGGCAAAATATCCAAGTTTTTGTATTTGGTTTTGACCAAAACATCGTCAATTTTCGCATCCGCGATCATCAGATTATAAGTAGAATTTTGTGTCTCTCTTTTATTGATCCCCAAACCGCTGGTCGCGTTTCCCTGCGGGTCAATGTCAATCATCAACACTTTCTTTCCCGCCCTGCCCAAAGCTGAACCTAAATTGACAGCTGTAGTCGTCTTGCCAACACCACCTTTTTGGTTGGCAATTGCTATAATCTTACCCAATCTTTTGCCTCTTTTCCTGTCTTTGTGATTCTTTTTTGCGCTGCTTGTCCAGTATAACACGATTGCCGGAAGTTTTCCAGCGTTATAGCCGGCATCCTTAAAAATTCGTTCAAAATTCGCAAGGATTCTTTCCTTACAAGGACAACGACACAATGAGGCGGATTTCTAATTCTTTGCCTCCTTTGTTCCACGTGGAACAATTCATGACAGCAAGCTCACGCGCAAAAACAGCCGCTTAATGTCAAAGCGGCTGTTTTTGCAATCAGCATGAGGCTTATATATCTACCCCGAATGGGATAGGGTCAAACAGTTTTTTGCACGTCTGGCGGCAAGACTTTTCGATAAACCGATTCTTTGGGGATTTTTACCACCAGCTCAATGTGATTATCCATCTCCTTTTTCTGAGAAGAAACATCAATCCCGGCGCTTTGCATCAGCTTAACCGCTTTGTTGATCGAGTTCAAAAAGATGCGCATATCTTTGATAATAACAGTGCGAACAGTTTTTGGCCGGTTTTTTTCATCCCAAAGCCGCTGAACATATTTTTCAGTCTGTTCGACATTGAGATTGTTTTGAATTATATAATCAATTGCCTGTGTGTCGTCCGGTTCAGGGAGGCTAAGCAGTGCCCGCGCATGACGCTCGGTTAAATTACCGGCAATCATCTTGGCCTGTGTCTCATCAGAATATTTTAGCAGTCTCAACTTATTTGCGACGGTCGACTGCGCTTTGCCCAGTTTTTGGCTGATTTGTTGCTGTGTCATATTGAGTGTGATCATCAACTGTTCAATTCCGGCGGCTTCTTCAAAGTAATGGAGGTCCCGGCGCTGTAAGTTTTCGATTAGTGCCAGCGTTGCGCTTTGTTCATCGGTATAATTTTCGACGATTGCCGGAATCTTCTCGTGGCCCAGATATTTAAACGCACGCAATCTGCGCTCACCAGCGACCAGCTGATATCCACCGCCATCCAGTTTTCTCACACTGATCGGCTGTAACAAACCGTTGGTCAGAATACTTTGGCTCAGTTCATTAATCCCATCCTGATCAAAGTATTTTCGCGGCTGACTGGGGTTGGTCGCGACCTCCTCAACCGGCAGCAAAACCACTTTGTTAATCTCACTGTTGTTGCGCCTTTGTAAAAGCCCGATCGGCATCGCATCATCTCCCTGCTTGTCCGCCTGTCATGAGTATAGCAAACACCGCAAAGATACGCCAGATATTTCCATCGCAAAGTTCGACAAGAAAAATGGGAAGCCGCCTGATTAGAGCGGCTTTTTTGTCATCTGGTTAAACTTTCGCGGATATTTTAGCGGTGTTTGCGATGATTTTTCTATCAAATAAATCATCCGACCACCGGATACCGGCAGCTGAAAGCTGCTCTGTTTAATTTCGCCACCACCCAACAAAGCAACTCCGGCCTTTGCCGCTTCAGCTTCGGTTTGTGAATCTGGACCTTTCATCGCACAGAAGACACCGCCTTCACGCAAATAAGGCAGGCAAACTTCACAGAGCAAAGGCAAAGCTGCCACCGCACGCGCACTCGCATAGTCAAATGCCTCCCGATAAGCTGAATCATGCGCCAATTCTTCTGCTCGTCCGTGGATAACCTCGTTATCTTGCCCCAGTTCACGAGAAAGTTCAGTTAAAAAAGTTGTTCGTTTTTGTAAGCTGTCCAGCAATGTCAGCCGGATATCCGGTCTCGCAATCTTAAGCGGTATCCCTGGAAATCCCGCGCCGGTACCAACATCAACCCACCGCACTCCTGTCGGTATTTCTTTGGCCGCAAGCAACAGCAAGCTGTCTAAAAAATGTTTCTCTACGATCTCATCCGGCCGGGTGATGGCAGTCAGATTCATCTTCTCATTCCAACTGAGCAACATTCGCTGGTAACACGCGAATTGCTCGGCCATCTGTGCAGTCAGCAAAACTCTATGTCTTCCAGCTAACTCGATCAAGTCACACATAAGCATCCCTCTCTCATCGCCTGCCTAAATGTATAGCCAACACCGATATGTCCGCCGGATTGACTCCCGAAATCCGTGAGGCCTGACCCAAACTTCGCGGGCGTATCTGTCCCAGTTTTTCACGCGCTTCCAATCGAATCCCGCGCAGCTGTGAATAGTCTAGATCCTCCGGCAATAAAACATCCTCCAAACGCTTCATCTGCTCAACCTGTACCAACTGCTTGCGGATATATCCTTCATACTTGATCTCCAGCTCAGCTTGTTCAGCCACTTCGGGCGGCAGTGCCGGCCGGGATAAATCCACCTGTGTTAAGTCGCGATATCCAATTTGCGGCCTTCGGATGAGATCGGCAAGATTGGCGCCATCCGAAACATTGGGTGTTCCACATGAAACAAGAATCTCTCGAAGTGTTTCACTTGGCGGGATATGTGTTCCCCGCAGACGTTTGATCTCTTGCTCGATACTTTCCATTTTCTTCTGGAAATCTGCCCAGCGGTCATCGGCAATTAACCCTATCTCTCTGCCCAGTGGAGTCAGGCGCGCGTCCGCGTTGTCATGTCGCAGTAAAAGCCGATACTCAGATCGTGAAGTCATCATCCGGTAAGGATCGGAACATCCCTTAGTGGTCAAGTCATCAATCAATGTTCCGATGTAAGAGCTTGAACGGTCAAGCACAAACGGTGATTCTTTCAATATATTGTATGCTGCATTAATTCCAGCTACCATTCCTTGTGCCGCAGCTTCTTCGTAACCGGATGTGCCATTTACCTGTCCTGCCCCGAAAAGGCCGGAAATGTCTTGAAACTCCAAGGTCGGGCGCAGTGTGAGCGGGTCGATACAATCATATTCAATCGCGTAAGCGCACCGCATGATCTCAAGCCGTGAAAACCCGGCAATAGAGCGGTAAAACGCGATCTGCACATCCTCGGGCAGGGAGGATGACGCGCCTTGTAAGTAAATTTCTTCGGTGTCGAGGCCAACCGGTTCGACAAAAATCTGATGGCGGGATTTGTCCGCAAAACGGGTGATCTTATCCTCGATGCTTGGGCAGTAGCGCGCGCCTGCGCCGACGATTTCGCCGCCAAAGATGGCTGAGCGCCCAAT
This sequence comes from Oscillospiraceae bacterium, assembly GCA_009784625.1. Lineage (GTDB taxonomy): Bacteria > Bacillota > Clostridia > Oscillospirales > Ruminococcaceae > WRAV01. The sequence goes on from WRBI01000041.1 coordinate 3,397, forward strand.
GTTCTCGCGGATAATCCGGTGGGTGTCGGCGTTTGTGTAGGCGATGTGACAGTGAATGCGATTGACCGGCGGGACAAGCGTCTCAAATGAAAACGGGATGATCGGGCTGTCACCTGGCTGCTCTTCCAGCTGTGTAAAGTCGATGGATGCGCGGTGTACACGGGCGGGCGTGCCGGTCTTGAACCGGCGGATTGGCAATCCCAAACGTCTGAGGCAATCGGTCAGCCGGTTGGCCGGATGCAGGCCATCCGGACCGCTTGCTCGGGAGAAGCTGCCCACAAACGTTTTGGCGTTCAGATATGTCCCGGTACAGAGGATGGCCGCACGGCAGTGGCAGATCCCGCCAAGGTCAGTCACAACCGCATTTACCCGGCCGTTTTCATCCAGCCGGATGTCTACAATCTCCGCTTGCCGGAGCTTTAGGTTGGGCGTGCGCTCAACCAGCTTTTTGACCTCGCGCTGATAGGCGGAGCGATCCACCTGGGCGCGGGGTGAGTGTACGGCCGGGCCTTTGCCGCGGTTGAGCATCCGGCCCTGGATGGTCACCGCGTCAGCGATTTTTCCCATTACACCGCCCAGCGCGTCGATCTCGCGTACCAGATGCCCTTTGGCTGTTCCGCCGATGGACGGGTTACAGGGCAGATTGCCGACCGCGTCCAGACAAAGCGAAAACAGGGTGGTCTGCACACCCAGCCGCGCACAGGCAACCGCCGCTTCAATGCCCGCGTGGCCGGCCCCGATTACTGCGACCTGTGTTTCACCCGCCAGATATTCCATCCCGCTCACCTCCGCTTTAGTCCACTAAAACCCCAATACAGCCGTCTTTACTTTGCTCAGTGATCAAAACCGGCAAGACCTTGCCGCGAACATCCCGCCCGGCACTTACAGCCACCGGAGTATAGCATGGTGTGTAACCGCTGTACAGCCCGGATTCTTCCAATGTTTCAAATAGGACGGAATAAGTCTGCCCGATTCGGCTTTGCAAAAAAGTTTGCCGGCTTGTATCGGTTGTCTCGGCCATCTCTCTTGCCCGCCGGGATGCAACCTGCCCGGGGATTTGTCCGGCCATTTCGGCGGCAGCTGTTCCCGGCCGCGGCGAATAGGCGAACACATGCGCTTTGGCAAAGCCGATCTCTCGGATAAAATTCAAGCTGGCGGCGTGGTCTTCTTCCCGCTCGTTTGGGAATCCGACCATCACATCGGTGGTTACCGCACAGCCGGGGAAATATCTGCGCAGCGCTTTGACGGTCGAGCGGTAATCATCCGCTGAGTATCGCCGGTTCATGGAGTTGAGTGTCCGGTCACACCCGCTTTGCAGGGATAGATGAAACTGTGGGCAGAGTACACCCGCGCCAACCTGCGCCCAGCGGGCACAGTCATCCGTGGAGATTAAATCCGGCTCAAGCGACCCCAACCGCACCCGCTCAATCCCGGACTGGCAGGCAGCTTCGATCGCGTCGTTTAGGTGAACCCCTAAATCTTGACCGTAACAGCTCAAATTCACACCGGTCAGCACAACTTCGCGGTAACCGGCCCCGGTAAGCTGAGTAAGTTCGGCGCGAATATCGCCCGGCAGCTTTGAGCGCACCGGCCCGCGCGCCTTTGGGATGATGCAATAAGCGCAGTCCCGTTCACAGCCATCCTCTATTTTTAGGAAAGCGCGGGTGCGCTCAGAATGGGCGGGTGTGTTCGTTTTCTCAAACGCTTCGCCTGTTTGGTGTGCGGGGATATCAACCAGCCGCCCGCCGCCTGAAAGCCGCTTAACCGCCGCATCCAGCACAGCTGAGCGGTTTTTTGATCCCATAATGATATCAGCTTCGTCCAAGCCGCTCGCTTTTTCGGGAAAAGCCTGGGGCATACAGCCGCAAAGCACGATGACAGCTCCCGGCGCCTGTCTGCGAAACTTTCGCAGGGCTTTCAGGCTTTTCCGGTCTCCGGCTGCGGTTACGGTGCATGAGTTGATGACATAAACGTCGGCTGTATCCTCCGGTTCGACAATGGTAAATCCGGCCGCCGAAAAAGCACCCATCATAGAAAAACTCTCGTATTGATTCACTTTACACCCAAGTGTGTAAAAAGCAGCGGTCGGCAAGCGCTACACCTCAATTTCAATTGACAATAAGCGTATAAGCATGTACAATTACTTTAGACACGAAGGAGGATAAGAGAATGAAACAACTGAGCATTATGCTGCACACCATCAACGACGTCAAGGAATTTGTCGGCGTTGTCTCGCATTTTGATTACGACATCGATTTGATCTCCGGCCGCTACGCGGTGGACGCAAAATCGATCATCGGCATCTTCAGCCTGGACTTGAGCAAACCGCTCAAAGTCAATATCTATTCGGAAGATTGCGCCGAACTGCTTGAAAAGCTGGAAAAATTCTTACAGCCGTAATGCCTTGACAGTTGACAGTGTACAGTTGACAGTTATGGTGTCCGCTGCGCGGATATTATTAAATCATCGCGAAGCGATACATTCACTGTCAATTGTCAACTGTCAACTGTCAACTGCCCTTACTTCCCGACACAGAACCTGGCGAAAACCTGCTCGACGACCGCTTCGCTCACCCGCTCACCGGTCAGGGATAAGAGTGCTTCCAGCGCGAAGTCGAGGCAAACGCCGACCGCGTCCAGCGTTTGGGCGCTCTCAACCGCGCTCAGCGCCTCTTGGGTGCTGCGCGCCGATTCCTGTAGGCAGAGCCGCTGGCGCTCGTTGGCGATCAGCGGGGAGGCCGGGTCTTCTCCGGTCAGGTTTAGCGCTGTCAGCACCGCTTGTTCGAGCGCTTCGCAGCCGTCGCCGGTGGCCGCCGAAAGGCCTACAACTTGATTAAATCGACCGCTGATCTCCTCCTCGCTTTGTGCGGGGGGGAGATCGGTTTTGTTGGCGATCGCGATCACATTCGCGTCCTTCAGCAGGCCGATCAGCCGGATGTCGTCTTCTTTTAGCGGCTGAGACCGGTCAAAAACCGCCAAGATGATATCCGCGCGCTCCAGCTGAGCGAGTGCGCGGTTTACACCCTCCTGCTCAACCAGATTATCCGTCTCGCGGATTCCCGCGGTGTCCAGCAGGTTTAAGGCGATTCCGCCTATGTTGATCCGCTCGGTGACCACATCCCGGGTTGTTCCGGGCAGATGGGTGACAATGCTGCTGTCCTGACCGGTCAGTAAGTTCATCAAAGTGGATTTTCCTACATTTGGCCGCCCAAGGATGGCCACACTCGCCCCTTGCCGGATGATTTTTCCTTTGTCGTAGCCGCGCAGGAGATCATCCATATCACTTAATATTTCGCGCAGCGATTTTGCCAGCTGGGCCGGGTCGACCGGGATCAAATCTTCTTCGGGATAATCGCACCAAGCGGCGATGTGCGCCGACCAGTCGGTCAGCCGGGCGGTTAGACCGCCGATTTTTTTGCCCAAAGCTCCGTCTTTGGCCGCGAGGGCGGCCCGCATAGCTGAGCGGCCGCTTGCGCCGATTAGATCCATCACCGCTTCGGCTTCGGTTAGGTCAAGCTTTCCGTTCAGGTAAGCGCGTTTTGTGAACTCGCCCGGCCCGGCCGGAATTGCCCCGGCCTCAAAGAGCAGGCGCAATATCTTACCGGCCGCGTACTCGCCGCCATGACAACAAAGCTCGACCACATCTTCTCCGGTATAGCTTTTGGGCGCTCGATAAACAAAGGCGACCACCTCGTCCACCGGGGTGTCACCCTCATAAACTTTACCCAATATCCCCCGGTAGCCGGCCAGATCATTCAGGCTTGTACCGGAGATAAAGGGCGTGAAAATTTGGCCGGCAATCACAGCCGCGTTTGTGCCTGACAACCGAACAATTGCGATTGCCGCCTCACCGGGCGGGGTGCTGATGGCCGCGATCGTTTTTAACAAGGTGTTTCCCTCTCAAAAATTCCCGCACAAGCGCCGGTGGCGGCAAGCTTGCGCAGGAATTTACATCGTCATTATTCCAGGTCGATCTTCCCGTAAAGCGGCTTGTTATCGGCTTCGGTGGGCGGGGTGTCCGGCTGTTCTTTGGTCGGCTGGTATGCCGGTGTGCGCTCGCGGCGCTCGCCTCTTCCGCCGCCTCTGCGCTCGCGGTCACCGCGGCCTCTGGGCGGGGCGCTTCTGCGGCCGGGCGCGGTGCCGTGTTCGTCCGGGCGGTCACCTTTCGCGCCTTCGTCCGGCCAGCTCGGGCGGTCGGCAATCGGCGCGCGGTTTCTCGGCGGCCGTGTGGAATTGCGGTCGCGGTCCCTGCTGCCGCCTGGGGGGCGTCTGCCGCCTTTGGCATTCGGGGAAGTGATGATTACCCGGCGGTTGGGCTCATCCCCAATGGAGGCCGAACTGACACCCTCAATGGTTGAGACAGTCGCGTGGATGATCCGGCGCTCGAACGGGTTCATCGGCTCAAGGGTCTTGCTTGTATCGGTCTTTAAGACCTGGGAACTCAGTTTTCTGGCAAGAGCCTCAAGGGTGGATTTCCGTTTGAGGCGATAATCGCCGCAGTCTACCGTAATTCGCAGATAGTCTCCGTCAATCCGGTTGGCGACCAGCGCCGCCAGGTATTGCAGCGCGTCCAGGGTGTCCCCTCTTCTGCCGATGATGATTCCAAGGCCGTCGCCTTTGATACACAGGCAGACACCACCCTCGTCCCAAACCGGGTCGATGGTCGCGTGGGGCAGGTCAATCTGCTTTAAGATATCGAGCAGATAGCGCCCGGCAAGGTCGGCTTTTGCCTTCATCTCTTCACTGGGCGGGCTGGCCAGCGGAGCATCGGCTTTTTCGGGATAGTTTTTGCGCTCTTCGACTTTGGGGGCGGGGGCTGTGGCAACGGGACGGGGCTGATGTTCGGGTTTAGGCTGACGTTCGGGCTGGGGTTTTCGCTCAGGCTTTGGCTGTGGCTGTAATTCTTTCTTTTCCTGTATCGGAGCGGGGGCGGGCTGGACTTCGTCTTCCCCAACGGCTACCTTTACCTTGGCGGGGCTGCTTTTAAGGCCGAACAAACTTTTTTTGGGCAGGTCTAAAATTTCCCACTCGCAGTCTTCCCGCTCACATCCAAGCTTTGAACATGCGGCGTTAATGGCGTCTTCAACGGTTTTACCGGTTTCGATAATCTCTCGGCGCATGGACTTCCTCCTTAATTAATCGTCTGTTTCTGAGTACTCTTCGCCGTACTTTTCAGCGTCCCGTTTTCTCGCTTCAGCCAGTTTGCGGCTGTTTTGTTCTTTTTTGGACAGGTTTTCCCGGTCTTCGGCCTCACCATTTTCTTTGGCTTTTTTCTTCGACTCAATGCGCGCAAGCCGCTCGCGTTCTTTTTCTTCTTCCATCAGCTTTTTGTTGGCTTCGGCCATCTTTTTGGGGTCGTAAAACTTTTTGAGCACCTTGGCTTGAATAAAGCCCACAACGTTTGAATAAATCCAGTAGATGCCGACGCCGGCAGGTACCATGAAAGTAAAGGTAAGCGAAAAAACAGGCATGATGTACATCATCATCTTCATGTTGGGCTGACCGGGCATCTGGGTGGCCGACATCTGTGCGATGGTGGCCAGCGACAGTAAAGCGGAGGTCAAGCCGGACAGGATCGGGATCAGCAGGATCGGGTCAAACCCATCCCGGAAGATGCCGGTCAGCATATCCACAGACGGGGTGCCCATCAGGTTGATCCCGAAAAAGTTCATCTGGGGCAAAAAGTCGTACATCTGGTTGAGGTAGTTTGCCGGAATAGCCGAAAAGTCGACAGCGCCTTCGCTGATTGCTCCCAAAGTAGCCAGCTCGGGGTTTTGCATCATCCGCCCGGTTAGGTTGCCGTAGGTTTCGGCGATGTTATTCGCCTGGGTTATAACGGCGGCAGGCAGGTTGAGCATATGGGTAATCGGGCGATAGATCACGTCGATAACGCCGAAGAGGATGACCATCTGAACAACCATGGGCAGGCATCCGGACATTGGGTTGTAGCCGATTCTCGAATAAAGCCCCATGACCTCTTCGTTGATCTTTTGGCGGTTGCCCGCGTACTTTTTGTTGATCTCTTGAATTTGGGGCGAAACCATTGCCATTTTGGCCTGGCCCTTGGTCTGTTTGATGGCAAGGGGGATCAAAACCAAGCGGGTGAGAACGGTAAACAACAACAGCGCAAAGCCATAGTTTTGTACCATTTCGAAAATCAGCCGCATTACAACCCCTAACGGGGCGCCGATAATTCCCATAGACTGTTAACTTCCTCTCGTTGGGTCAATTTAACAATTGCCAATTAACATTAAAGAATCGCCGCGCGATTTATTTGACAACGTCTGCAACGCGTACACTTCAATATGCTAATTGTACATTGTCAATTGTCATTATGGTACCGGATCAAATCCGCCCGGGTGAAACGGGTGACATTTTATTATCCTTTTAAGGCATAAAAACCCACCCCGCGCAGCACCGTAAGTCGAAATCGCTTCGACCGCATAGGTGGAGCAGGTTGGGTAAAATCGACAGCAAGGCATTTTTAAAGGCGATATAAACCTTCTATAAAACCCTAAAAGGAATAGTAAAATATGCTTCATGCTTTGTCCTTTTGGCGGCTTTTGCCATCAAGGCTTGGAGGATTTGATGCCGCCTATGCTTTTCAATAAGCCTTCAAGCTCGGCTTTGACCACCTGCATTTTAACGCCGGCCGCCCGGGTTCTTGCCACAATTACAAAGTCGTACCCAGAACTTAATCTTGGCTCTAAACAGCGATAACTCTCGCGTATTACCCGGCGCGCCCGGTTGCGCGAGACCGCCTTACCTATTTTTTTGGTGGCCGTTATTCCCAAACGATTGGGCAAGTTCCCTTTTGTCTTCTTATAATAGAGAACAACACATGGCGAAACAACGCTCTTGCCCTGACGGTAAAGGCGGCGGAAAATATAGTTCTCGCGTATTGTTTGGGTAGTCATTTTGTTCTCAAATAACAATTAACAAATAACAATTAACAATGATGGAGTCCGCCTCGCGGACATTATTTAAATCATCACGGAGCGATACAAGCATTGTTAATTGTTAATTGTACATTGTTCATTGCCCTCATTAGTGTGTCAGTCTGGCTCTGCCCTTCAGCCTTCTCGCGGCAAGTACTTTTCTGCCGTTTCTGGTTTTCATCCGCTTGCGAAAGCCGTGTTCTTTCTTGCGGTGCAATTTTTTTGGCTGGTATGTCCTCTTCATCTTCAAAAACCCCCTTTCGAGGAGAACTTCACGAGCTACTATTATAACCGACCGCCTGACCGATTGTCAACTGTTTATTGGCCAGAAATTAGAAATTAGAAATGAACAGTAAATTCGGGCAGGCTTAGCGGCCTGCCGCCGCCCTCCCGCGGTCTGTATATTCCTATATATAAAGCTTATATACTCACACAGCAAGTCCCTTGAAAAAGCTGTGAGTTTGTGGTAAAATGTTTACTGAGGGACGTAGACATTTTGCGGGTCTTTATAGCCCGCCTGCGGCGACGGCTGATTTTACCATAAGCTTTACTCGTGGTAAAATGTTCTTTGTGCAATAAATGTTGATTGTCCGGGTTTTCACCGGCTTTCAACATAGTTTTCACCAGGCGTCTTTCTTTTTTGAGTGAGGGGATAAAGTGAATGGATAACACAGGGCGGTTTCGCGACAGTGAAGAAATTTTTTCGCTGGTAAGCGACTACTGTAAGGGCAAAATTTCTGATGTGGCGCACACCCTTTGGGTGAAAGACATTCAGCCGGTGGGCTTTGAGGGCTCAACCGCTTTTTTAAGGGTCAGTACGGCGTTTAAAAAGAATATCATACAAGAAAAGTATTCATCTCTATTGCTTGAAGCTTACAGCGAGGTGATGGGATTTGAAGTCAATTTGGACTTTACCAGCGACGAAGAGGAGGGTGAAGTAAAGAGCGGCCGTACAAGCGAGGATGAATCTTATTACGAGTACACATTTGAGACATTCATTGTGGATAACTCGAATAAGTTTGCCCACGCGGCCAGCCTGGCGGTGGCCACAAACCCATCAAACGCGTACAACCCGCTGTTTATCTACGGCTCTTCCGGCTTGGGGAAAACCCACCTGCTCACCGCCATCTGCACCGAGATCGGCAAAAGTTATCCGGATAAAAAGCAGATATTCGTCCACGGTGAGGCGTTTACAAACGAATTGATCGACGCGATTTCGGCTCAGACTACCTCTGAATTCCACAACAAATACCGGACAGCCGACATCCTGCTGGTCGATGATATCCAGTTTATAGGCGGAAAAGAGCGGACACAGGAAGAATTTTTCCACACATTCAACGCGCTTTATCAGGATTCCAAACAGATTATCTTAACTTCGGACAGGCCGCCCAGAGAGATCAAAACGCTGGAAGACCGGCTGCGCACCCGGTTTGAGTGGGGGCTGCTGGCCGATATCCAGCCGCCCGACTTTGAGACCAGAACAGCCATCATCAAGCGCAAAGCCGAACAGATCGGACTGGAAGTGCCCACAGAAGTGGCCGAGTACATCGCGAACCGGCTGAAAACCAATATCCGGCAGCTGGAGGGCGCGGTCACAAAGCTGCGGGCTTATAAGCTGCTGCAAGGGCTGGCACCGTCCATCATGGTGGCCCAAAACACAATCCGCGATGTGCTCAACGACAACCAGCCGGTACCGGTCACCATCGAGCGGATCATTTCGGAGGTCGGCCGCACTTACGGGGTGACACCCAGCGATATCCGCTCAAACAAGCGGAACTCGACCATCTCCTCCGCCCGGCAGATCAGCGCGTATGTGACCAAAGAGATCACTCAGATCTCGCTTTCGGCCATCGGCAAGGAGCTGGGCAACCGTGACCACTCGACCATTGTCTACGCGATTCAGCAGGTCGAGAAAAATATGGACAAGGATCCCCGGTACAAAGAGATGGTTGAGGACATTATCAAGAATATCAGGGGGAATTGATATTCAGTTGACAATGTACAATTGACAGTTGACAGTGAAGGTGTCGCTGTCGCGATGATTTTTTAGTAATGTCTGTATACAGACACTTCAATTGTACACTTTCAACTTTCAATCATTCAACATTTGATGCTCTTGTTGAAGGACGTGCTTTTCGGTTGTTTTCTTCCACGGGGTTATCCACAGGTTTTCAGTTTTGCGTGTGTTGTTTTCCACGGGTGTGTGTAAAGGCTTTGGATATTCCACGGGGGCGCGGTGGTTTCCCGGTCACATGAACAGGTTTGGGCGGCCGGGTTTGGCCCGATTACAATCAACTGTGCGGCCGGTCTTTCAACGTTTCCACCGCCTCTACTATTACTACTAATTTATTTATAGTTATTCTTGTCCTGGCTAAAGAAAAATGAACGGTCAAAAGTTTTTAACAAGGCCGTATGTTTTTTCAGTAATGAACTGCGTTTATATTAATTATACCGAGGGGGTCTTTTTCAGTGAAGCTTAGCTGTGAGAAGAACATGCTCAGTGAAGCCCTTACCAATGTATCCCGGGTGATTGCCGGCAAAAGCAGCCTGCCCGCCCTTGAAGGGGTACAGCTTAAAGCCTACGGCGATGCGCTGACTCTAGCCGGCTACGATATGGAGGCCGGGATCACCACCGGCATCCAGGCGGATGTCGGGTCGGAGGGTGAGATCGTACTGCCCGCCAAGCTCTTTTCGGATATGATTCGAAAGCTTGCCTGTGAGCGTGTATCGATTGAGGTTGGTGAGAACAACTTGACCGAGATATCAGGCGGGGCGGCAAAGTTTCACATCATGGGCATCCCGTCTGAGGAATTCCCCGAATTGCCTCAGGTGGACGGCGGCGAAGGTGTTACTTTTTCTCAGGGCGCGCTTCGCTCAATGATTGAGCAGACATTGTTTGCCGTTGCCGGAACGGACGCGAAACCGGTGCATACCGGCAGCCTGTTTGACCTGGAGGACGGCAAGCTGAATGTGGTGTCGGTGGACGGCTATCGCCTGGCCATGCGCACCGAAGTGGTCGAGACCACCCAACAGATGCGCTTTATTGTACCCGGAAAAGTTTTGGGAGAAATTGTGAAGCTGCTCAAAGACGACAAGGATGAAAAAGTTTCCCTGACTGTCAGTAAGCGGCATATTCTCTTTGACGTCGGGTCATACTTGCTGGTCAGCCGGCTGCTGGAGGGCGACTTTCTGGATTACAAGACCTCGCTGCCGCAGGGGTATAAGTCACTGGTCAGTGTAAGTACCCGCGAGATGATTGAGGGGGTTGAGCGCGCGTCCCTGCTGATCTCCGACCGGCTGCGCAGCCCGCTCCGTGTTTTGTTCGGGGATGAGGGGCTGGTTACGATTGCCTGTTCTACCCCGCTGGGCAAAAGTTATGATCAGGTTGCCTGTCAGATTGAGGGCGAGAGCTTTGAAATGGGCTTTAACAACAAATACATGTTGGACGCGCTCAAAGCCGCCGACTCCGATCAGGTGCGGATTGAGCTGAGCGGCCCGCTCGCGCCCATCAAGATATTGCCGCCCAGCGGTGAAGACTTCTTGTTTTTGGTACTGCCTGTGAGGTTGAAAAACGATGGCTGATAAAAAAATAGCGATCACCACGCCGTTTATCAAGCTGGATAACTTTCTTAAATTTGCCGGCGTTTGTTCTACCGGCGGCGAAGCGAAAATTGTGATTAAAGATGAACAAGTAACTGTAGGCGGCGAAACCTGCATAATGCGCGGAAAAAAGCTATATCCCGGTGATACAATTGAAGTGGGCGGACAGTTTTTTACCGTTGAAGACAGCCCCCGGTGAAAATTATAAAACTGGAAACGCAAGGGTTTCGCAATTTGGCCGACACGCGTTTTTTGCCGGGGGATGAAGTCAACGTCATCTGGGGGGAGAACGCACAGGGCAAAACCAATCTTTTGGAATCGATCTGGATTTTTAGCGGGGCGAAAAGTTTTCGCGGTTCGAAAGAGAGCGATTATATCGGATTTGACAAAGAGATAACGCGGCTTGATTTGACTTTTCACGCAGGCGGGCGGGAACAAACCGCACAGCTTGTCTTCGCACAGGACGGCCGAAAAGTTTTGTTAAACGGGATCAAGCAGGAGCGGTTATCTTCTTTGAGCGGCAGTTTGCGTGCGGTTGTCTTTTCGCCCGACCATCTCGAACTGGTCAAACAGGGGCCGAAAGAGCGCCGCCGTCTGCTGGATGTATCCCTTTGTCAGGCGTATCCGAAGTATGGAAAAATTTTGGAGAGCTATGAGAAAATCCTCAAACAGCGGGCGGTGCTGCTTAAAGACGCGGCCGCCCATTCGCAGGTGTTTGATCTGCTGGAAGTTTGGGATGAGAGTTTGATCGAGTACGGCGGTTATATCAGCTGGATGCGGGCCAAATATATCGCGCGGCTGGCTGGATATGCGAGCGAAGCCTACATGGGGATTACCGGTGGACGAGAAATGTTTTCCGCAAGATATGACGCTTCTTGTGGAAAGATTGAACCGGCATGGGGGCGCAAAGAGGTCGGTGAGATTTTGCGGGCGGCAGTCCGCCGCAACCGACTGGAGGACATTCGCCAGGGTAGAACAGGCATAGGCCCTCACCGAGACGACATCGAGATTTTAATCGGCGATAAAAGCGCGCGGGCATTTGGTTCCCAGGGTCAACAGCGCAGCTGTGTACTTGCTTTAAAGCTGGCCGAGTGCCGCCTGCTTGAAGAAGGGGCCGGTGAGCCGCCGATTGTTCTGCTTGATGACGTGATGAGTGAACTCGACGCGGGCAGGCGGCGTTATCTGCTCACCCAGCTGACCGGTAAACAGGTAATCATCACCTGCTGTGACCCGGATACGTTGGCGGTAACCGGCAACAGTCGGGTGTTTTATATGAAGAGAGGGGAGTTAGCAATGGACAATTGACAGTGTACAATGGACAATGAATGTGTCCGCTACGCGGATATTATTTAAATAAATCGCGCAGCGATACCGTAATTGTCAACTGTCAATTGTCCATTGTCAATTGAAAACATGTATCTATTCCTTGGGCAAGAGACCGTTGTTCGTGCCCGCGATATTGTGGGCATATTCGATTTGGATAACACATCGGTCTCGGCGCTGACAAAAGATTTTTTAAAGAAAGCACAAGGGCAGGGCAAGATTATCGAGGTCTCGCCGGGGGAACTGCCCAAAAGCTTTGTGGTCTGTGGGGAAAGAGGCGGCGGGTGTGTATACCTTTCGCAAATCTCCCCGGCCACACTCAAAAAAAGAATGGCTCACAGCGGCTAGAAAACGACAGCGCGAATGGCATAGGCGTGTAAGTTTGACGGTTACTTGCCGGCGCTTCAGCTTAACTACTTGATGGAGGCTAATATTTTACGATGATTGAGAATCTCGGAATAAACAGTTATGACGAAAATGATATCCAGGTACTGGAGGGCTTAGAAGCTGTTCGCAAGCGGCCGGGCATGTATATCGGCACCACCGGGCCGCGCGGGCTTCACCATCTGGTATACGAGATTGTTGACAACTCGATTGATGAAGCGCTGGCCGGATTTTGCGACAACATCGAGATTTCTATCCTGCCCGGGAACATCGTAAAAATCTCAGATAACGGCCGCGGCATCCCGACCGGGATTCATCCCAAGATGGGGATATCCACACTCACCGTCGTCTTTACTGTCCTGCACGCGGGGGGCAAGTTTGGCGGCGGCGGTTACAATGTTTCGGGCGGGCTGCACGGAGTTGGCGCGTCGGTTGTAAACGCACTGTCCGAGTGGCTGGAAGTTGAGGTGCGGGACGGTTCTACCCGCCATTACCAAAGATATGAGCGGGGGATTCCCATCAGTGAAGTCGAGATGGTTGACGATGACCGCCCGCGCGGGACATCCATCGCGTTCCGACCGGATGATGAAATTTTTGAAGATGTGAACTTTGATTTGGCGACCCTGCTTGACCGCTTGCGGGAACAGGCTTTTCTCAACGCGGGGGTGGCGATTACCATCACCGACCGGCGGGAGGCCGAACCGGTCAGCCAGCGCCTGCAATACGAGGGCGGGATTGTCAGCTTTGTCGAGCACATCCATACCCGCAAGCAGATGGAAGTCATTCACGAAGAAGTGATTTATCTGACCGCCAAGGGTGAAAATAATTCGGCCGAGATTGCAATGCAGTACAACAACTCTTACAACAGCCTGCTGCTTTCTTTCGCCAATAACATTCACACCGGTGAGGGCGGCACACATGAACTTGGCTTTAAAAATGGCCTGACACGGGCGATGAACGACTACGCTCGGCGCCACAACATCATCAAAGAAAAAGACGCCAACCTGACCGGTGAGGACGTGCGCGAGGGGATTACCGCGATTGTATCGGTCAAGTTGACCGAGGCGCAGTTTGAGGGGCAGACCAAGGGAAAACTGGGCAACACCGAAATCCGGCCGCTGGTTGAGAGTTTGATTTATGACAAGCTGATCACTTATTTTGAAGAAAACCCGTCGGTGGCGCGGGCGATTTTGGATAAGTCTTTGTCAGCTTCCAGAGCGCGGGAGGCCGCACGCAAAGCCCGGGAGATGACCAGACGCAAGTCGGCACTCGAAAACGCGTCATTGCCCGGTAAACTGGCCGACTGTATTAACCGCGACAACATCACAACTGAAATCTATATCGTGGAGGGGGACAGTGCCGGCGGTTCGGCTAAGATGGGCCGCGACCGGGCGTTTCAGGCAATCCTTCCGCTTTGGGGCAAGATGCTCAATGTTGAGAAATCCCGGCTGGACAAAGTTTACGGGAACGACAAGTTGATGCCGGTCATCACCGCCCTCGGCTGCGGGATGGGCGAGGAGTTTGACCTTGAGCGGCTGCGCTACGGCAAAGTCATCATCATGGCCGACGCCGACGTGGACGGCTCGCATATCCGCACACTTTTGCTGACGTTTTTCTTCCGGTTTATGTCCCCGCTTATCAAGTCCGGACATATCTACATCGCACAGCCGCCCCTGTTTAAACTGAGTAAGGGCAAGGAAGTGCAATACGCGTATTCTGACCGGGAGCGGGACCGCATTATCCGCGAGCTGGAAGAGGTTGGTTCGGGTAAAATCGATATCCAGCGGTATAAGGGTTTGGGTGAGATGAACCCCGACCAGCTTTGGGAGACGACAATGGATCCCGAAAACCGGTTTATCCATCAGATTAACATGTCGGACGCGGCGGCGGCCGATGAGATTTTCACCATCCTGATGGGGGACAAAGTACAGCCCCGGCGCGAGTTTATCGAGCAGTACGCTAAAGATGTGCGCAACCTTGATGTTTAGTGGAGGGGAAATTATGAGCGAGCAATTAATTTTGGAACAACTAAAGCTAATGAACAAACGGTTCGACAAAATGGACGAGCGGTTTGACCAGATGGAAAAGGATATGCTTGAGCAGTTTCAGATTCTGGCCAATGGCATGGCAGACATAGACAGCCGGATGACAAAGGGGTTCTCTGAAGTAAATAAGCGGTTTGGTGCCATCGAAAAACGAATTGATGAAGTGGAAACAAACCTTTGTGCGCAATTAGGGTCACTAGCAAGGCGGGTTGAAGGGCTGGAAGAAAAGTTTGACACCCTTGACACATGGTGTAAGGTCACAAAAGAAGATGTCAGGGCGCTACAAGAACAGCTCAGAGTGATAGAGGGGTATATTCAGCGGATTGAACTTTCTCTTGAACATGGTGTGCGCGATAAAATCAATGCCTTATTTGACGCAAAATTACAAATCGATGACCTTAGAAAAAGAGTAGAGCGCCTAGAAAAGCTGGCTGTTTAACGGAGGATGACCGTTATGACCAATCAGGAAATTGCTGAACAGTTAAAACAACTGGCCGAACAGATGGCTGGGATGGAAGAGCGGTTAAATGCGCGGATTGACGCGATGGCCGCCAACGGCAAAAGCGCTGAACTTGATTTTGACGACAACCGCAATGTCGACCAGAAGTACGAGTACAACGCGCTTAAGATTCAAATGGTCACCAGCCAATACAAACGGGTCGAAGATAATTTTGGTGGTTTTTGTGACCTCGGTATTGATTTCGCTGAGGTCAGACAAAAGCTGGCCAGGTTGAAAGAAGAAATCGCTAAAGGTGACCGGTCACTAAACAGCGTTAATGATATCCACCATCGGCTCAATTTGGTTGAATACGAGATACAAGATATGACATCCAAGATTCAGAATGAATTTAACGAGCGGATGAACCGCTTGTACAACTACTCTGAAGTAAGCTTTGACGAACGCGAGCTTTCCCGCCAGATCATACGGCTGGAAAATAGAATTTAACACAAACTCTCTGAAAAGAGGTAGACCATGCAGATTCACGAGAATGAGCGGATTATACAGCGGGATATACGCGACGAGATGAAAGATTCCTTTCTCTCTTATTCGATGTCGGTTATCACTTCGCGGGCATTGCCCGATGTGCGGGACGGGTTAAAACCGGTACACCGCCGGATTCTTTACACCATGCACGAAAACGGGCTGACCCCTGAAAAAGCGTACCGCAAGTGCGCGGATACGGTCGGTACTGTGCTTGGGCGGTACCATCCCCACGGGGACGCGTCTGTTTATGACGCGCTGGTGCGCCTTGCGCAGGATTTTTCGCTGCGTTACCCGCTGGTAGACGGCCACGGGAACTTCGGTTCGGTCGACGGCGACCCGGCCGCCGCTTATCGTTATACTGAAGCGAAAATGAGCAAAATTTCCACCAACATGCTCACCGACATAGATAAAGAGACCATTGACTTTGCGCCAAACTACGATGACCGGCTGGAAGAACCCAAAGTTCTGCCTGCCCGTTTCCCCAACCTTTTGGTGAACGGCAGTATGGGGATCGCGGTGGGGATGACCACCAACATCCCGCCGCACAACCTGCGCGAAGTCATTGACGGCGTGTTTACATTGATCGATGACCCCGAAGCCACGCTGGATGATATTATGGACAGCATTCAGGGGCCGGATTTCCCGACCGGCGGGATCATCATGGGCAGGGCGGGAATCCGCGCCGCCTACGCGACCGGACGCGGAAAGGTGGTTGTCCGCGGCCGTGCCGAAATTGTCGAAAAAGAAAACGGCCGGATGGCCATTATTGTCACCGAACTGCCTTATACTGTCAACAAAGCCCGGCTGATCGAGCACATCGCCGAGCTGGTCAAAGAAAAGCGGCTTGAGGGGATCTCCAACATCGCCGACCACTCCGACCGGGACGGGATGGAGATTGTAGTCGATCTCAAGCGGGACGCAAACCCGCAGGTCACTTTGAATCAACTGTACAGTTTCACCCAATTGCAGAGCAGTGAGGGCGTGATCATGATCGCCCTGCATGAAGGCCAGCCGCGTGTTATGACCCTCAAAGAGATGCTTGGCCACTATGTTGACTTTCAAGCTGAGGTCGTCCGGCGGCGGACGCAGTACGATCTGCGCAAGGCCGGTGAGCGGGCGCATATTTTAGACGGCCTGCTCATCGCGCAGGACAATATTGACGAAGTGATCGATATCTTCCGTACATCCAAGACGACGGCGATTGCCAAAGAGCGGCTGATCGAGCGGTTTAGCCTGTCCGAAGAGCAGGTAAACGCCATCGCGCAGATGACGCTTTCCCGCCTGACCGGGCTGGAGCGCCAAAAGCTGGAGGATGAACTAGCTGAGTTACGGGTCAAGATTGCCGAATACCAGGCGATTCTGGCCGATTCGGCCAAACTGATGGGGATTATTAAAGACGAGCTGGGCGAGATCCGCAGAAAGTACGGGGATGACCGCCGGACTGAAATCGTAGCCGTCAGCGGTGAGGTGGACATCGAAGATTTGATTCCGGTTGAGGATCGGGTGGTCACGCTAACCCATTACGGATACCTCAAGACCCAATCGCTGGATACTTACAAATCCCAGCGCAGGGGCGGGCGCGGAATCTCGGGGATGCAGCAGCGGGAAGAAGATTTTGTTGAAGAGCTGTTTATCGCTTCCACCCACGATTATCTGATGTTCTTTACAAACTTTGGGCGGTGCTTCCGGCTGAAAACTTATGAGATCGGCGAGAGCAGCCGGGCCTCTAAAGGAACAAACGCGGTCAATCTGCTTGCCCTGTCGGGGGAAGAAAAGATCGCGGCCATGATCAAGACCAGCCGCTTTGACGAGGACCGCTACCTGGTTATGCTGACCAAAAACGGGATCATCAAACGCACACACATCAGCCAATACCGGAATGTGCGGCGGAGCGGCCTGATCGCCATCTCGATGGACGAGGGGGACGAGCTTTGCGGGGTGCGGATTACCGGCGGTGAGAACGAGCTGATTATCGCCACACAAAAGGGGATGGCCATCCGCTTCAGTGAGACCGATATGCGCGCCCTTGGCCGGACTGCGCGCGGGGTTAAAGCGATTACTTTGGGCAAAGATGACCGCGTGGTCGACTTTGCGAGAATCCGCACGGATGAAGCGCTGCTGCTGACCATTTCGGAGGACGGCAAAGGCCGCAAAACGCCGGTGAGCGAGTACCGCCTGCAATCGCGGGGGGGTAAGGGAATCCGGAATTACGCCGGCAAAAACGGCGATGTGGCCGGGGTTAAGATGGTCAACGACGAGGACGATATTTTCCTCATTTCAGACGACGGGGTGATTATACGCATCCACGCCGAAGAGATCACCACGCAGTCCCGATACGGTTCGGGTGTGCGGGTGATGCGGGTGGACGGTGACCGTCGGATTGTCACTTTGGCCAGGGCGCCGCGCGAGGTGGAGGAGGACGTTGATGCCGCAGCGGAAACTGAAGGGGAACCTGCAACTGAGGCAAGTGAAGAGTCATGAGGATAATCCTGTTTCCTTTCCGAATGATTTTTGGGCTGATCCGCTTTATACTGGCTGCAACCGGGCGGCTGATCGGATTTTTGATCGGGACGGTATTGATGATTGCCGGGCTGGTATTGACAGTGACGGTTGTTGGCGCGGTGGTCGGCATCCCGCTGCTGATTGCGGGGTTTGTGATGGTTGTCGCGGCTTTGTTCCGGTAGCGGGTTGAGGGGTAATGAATGGAGATAAACCGGTAGGCCGAACAGGAAGACCTGGACAAAGCGCTGGCGGCTGGCGAGCCGATGCTGGCAGTCATTCGCTTGGACGGGCAGGCCGCCTACTTCGGCATTTGGACGAGTGTGTCGAACACCATATCCTGCTGCAAAAAGTGGGCTTGCCCAGCAGGGATATAGACAAGTATTTCCGCATCATCTTTGACAGTGAAAGCGCGAACTGGACTTTTGTCTGCCCGCCCGGCTACAAAGGGATTGCCCGCAAAGACAAGCGCATCACCGCTTTTTACAGCGATGGTTTTGGTGTAATCTCGGCCTTTTTAGCTGCGCTTGGGAGGCTGGTGGATATCACCATACCCAAGCGGTACCGGCGGCATATGGACGCGTTGGCTGAGTAGCTGTCGAACGCAAAGTGTGGCGGCCGGCATTGTAAACAGCGGGCAAATACGCTATAATGGTATGGCGACAGTATGCAATGATTTTTAGGAGAACGCAATGCCGGAAAAAAACTTTAAAACTTCAATCGGAGGGCAGGCCTTGATTGAAGGGGTTATGATGCGCGGGCCAAAGATGTCGGCCATGGCCACTCGCCTGCCGGGCGGCGGGGTGGATGTAGAAGAGTGGGATACCCCGGCGGCCAGCGGGAAGTGGTACCGCAAGACCCCGTTTGTGCGGGGATGTTTTAACCTGGTGGATTCGATGCGGGTTGGTTACCGCTGTCTGATGAAAAGCGCGGAGAAAGCCGGGTTTGAGGACGAAGAACCCACCCGCTTTGAAAAGTGGCTGACCGCAAAGCTCGGCGACAATTTAAGCAAGGTATTCGCCGGCTTTTCGATGGTGTTGGGTGTGATTTTGGCGGTCGGGCTGTTTATGATCTTGCCGCTCTTTTTGGCCGGGCTGGTTGCATCCCTGGCCGACTTTGCCCTTACGCCGGGTACCCGTTCGCTGCTTGAGGGCCTTATACGAATCATCATCTTTATTCTCTACATCCTTGTGTGTACCCGGATGAAGGAAATCCGCCGGGTCTTCGAGTACCACGGGGCCGAGCACAAGACCATCGCCTGCCATGAGGCGGGGGAAGCGTTGACCGTCGAAAACATCCGGCCAAAGTCGCGGTTTCATCCCCGCTGTGGGACAAGTTTTCTGCTGATTGTGCTGGTGATTTCCATCCTCATCTTTTCGGTCATTCAGTGGGAGAGCGTGCTTTTGCGGGCGGCTTTTCGCCTGGCACTGTTGCCGGTTGTGGTCAGCATCTCGTATGAGATTATCAAGCTGGCCGGCCGGTATGACAACATCCTGACCCGACTCATCTCACTGCCCGGGCTTTGGCTGCAGCGGCTGACCTCTTACGAGCCGGATGACGGGCAAATTGAAATCGCAATCGCCGCAATGACCCCGGCTATCCCGGCTGAGGGCGGAGCGGATAAATGGTGAACACAATATGAAAACTTTTGGCGACCTTTTCAAGACGTTAGAGACATCCGCCCCGTCCTCTTTTGAGGGCGGGGAGATTTTCCGCTTTGTGACCGGAATTTCCGCGCACAGCGCCGATATGTGCGCGCCGCTAGCGCCCGAAATGCGCGGGCAGGCCGAGCGGCTTCTGAAAGCGCGGGCGGATGGTTACCCGCTACAATATCTTCTGGGCGAGTGGGAATTTTATGGCCTGCCGTTTAAGGTTGGGCCGGGGGTGCTGATCCCGCGCCAGGACACCGAAACGTTGGCTGATTCCGCGCTTGACCTGCTCAAAGCGAGCAAAACAGCACAGCCCGAAGTCCTTGACCTGTGCAGCGGGAGCGGGTGCTTGGCTATTGTGATCGCGCATCACTTCCCTGCCGCCAAAGTGAGCGCGGTCGAGCGCTCGGCACTGGCTTTCCCCTATCTTACCGAAAATATTGCTTTAAACGGCGTGAGCGTCGCCGCGGTCGAGTGTGACCTGCGCGATTACATACACCCCGCCCCGCTGGATTTGATTGTCTGTAATCCGCCGTATATCCCGCGCTCAGATTTCCAAAATTTGCAGATTGAGGTCACACATGAGCCGATCGACGCGCTTGACGGCGGCCAGGACGGGCTGGATTATTTTCGGGTGATTGCCCGGCGGTATAAAGACCAGCTCGCGCCCGGCGGGCATCTGTTATTTGAAGTCGGGGATGAGCAGGCTCAGGCGGTATCCGCGATTTTAACTTCGTTTAACTATGAGGAGATTACCCTGCGCCCCGACCTGACCGGAAAAGTAAGAGTGGTCGGCGGGCGCCCGGCTTGCAAATAACCGGCAATGATGCTATCATGATGAGAGAATTGGCAAAAGCGGGGTGGGATAAGTGGAATATGTGACCTCAGACAATATGCGCGGAATTGCCCGCTCAGCCATTGAGGAGTTTTTTAAACATTCGGGCGACCCTGCGTTTATCCCGATGGCGATGGGAAACCCCGACCCCGAAGCCTTGCCCGAAGCCCTGCTCAGCGAGCTGATGGGCAAAGTCGCGCGGGAGGATATGGGCAAAGCGCTCAGCTATTCGGTCGGGCCGGGCTATACACCGCTGCGGGATGCGCTTAAAGATCGGCTGGCTGTTCAGAACTGTTTTGAGCACGAACGCGACGAGCTGATGATCTTTTCGGGGTCGCTTCAAGTCGCGGATATCGCCTGCCGCGTTCTGTGCAACCGCGGGGACACCGTCATCTGTGAGGAGCCGTCTTTTGTCGGCTGTGTAAATTCTTTTCGCTCAAACGGAGCGAAAATTGTCGGTGTACCCATCGAAGAAGACGGTGTCATAATTGACCGCCTGGAACAAGCGCTCAAAGAAAACCCGAACGCCAGACTGATTTATCTGATCCCGAATTTTCAAAACCCGACCGGCTACACCATGTCGGAAGAAAAACGGAAAGCCGCTTACGCGCTGGCCAAAAAATACGGTGTGCCCATCTTTGAAGACGACCCTTACGGCGACTTGCGCTTTAGCGGAAATCCTGTTCCGGCCATCAAAACAATGGACAGCGACGGCCTGGTTATTTATGCCCGGTCGTTTTCGAAGATACTGGCGGCGGGCATCCGCGCGGCCTACGCGTCTTTCCCAAAAGAGCTGTTTGAAGCGATGTATCTCGCCAAACAGTGTGCCGATATCCACGCGAGCATGTTGGCGCAGCTGCTCTGCTACCGGTTTGTCACCGAGCGGGATATGACCCAACACCTGGCCGGCATGAAGGATGTTTACCGCAGAAAGGCCGCAAGGGCGCTGGCTGAGCTGGACAAGCTCCCGAAAGATAAAATCAGCTACTCAAAACCGGAGGGCGGGCTGTTCATCTGGCTGACGCTCAGAGAAAACCAGGACGGCGGCGACTTCGCCCTAAGACTGGTAAGAGAGAAAAAAGCAGCGGTAGTACCCGGCAGCGCATTCACCGCCAACTATCAACCAAGCCCGAGTTTCAGAATCACCTTCTCTGCACTCAGTGAAGAACAAATCACAAGAGGAATTGAAGCAATCGGCCAGCTATTATAAGAAAAACAAAAACGCCGCGCGAAGCGCAAGCAACGGCAAAGCCGGAGCGACGCCTCACCCACCACCAAAGGGCAATCCCGCGAGAGCGGGCAGCCCGGACTCTATAGACTTGCAACGACACGCGACCGGTACGAAGTACCGCGCGCGACCTACCGGGTGAGACTAATGTTAGCGAGTTTTATCGGGGGGTGCGGGGGATTCTTAAGGGGGGCCAGCTGGGGGCGAGCCCCCTGCCCCCCTTAAGTGCCCTTTTTCTGGTTAC
>WRBI01000042.1 GCA_009784625.1 Oscillospiraceae bacterium
AAAAGTATAATGATCGCAAGTCGGCGCATGGAAGTTTAAGCCGTATTTTGGCGCGCATTGGGGTGTAACCACCTCTATGCGCGTTTCTTATTTGGGGCTTTTGAACAGGCTGGGTGAAGCCGCACAGCGGCTTCACCGGCCAATCAAAAGCGGAAAGGTTGAGGAGAAATGGCGGCTCAACAAATGGACGAGTTTGGCAGGTTTGTAATCCCCGAAGTCATAAGGGAATACCTTGGCTGGTATAAGGGCACAAAGCTAGAAGCTGTGATAAACGACGTCAACGACAAATCGATTACAGTGCGGGAGGTTTCATCCCGATGTTCGCTCTGCCGGGTTGGGGTTCAAGGCTTGATTTCGATCGGAAAGGGCTATGCCTGTGTGCGATGTATCCGCCAGATGCAGATGAAGTAGGGATGTAAAAGGCCGCCAAGTCAACTCGACTTGGCGGCCCTGTTGCTTTTGTACGGACAGGTCACCGGCTGTTTGGCCCCTCAATCTCCCCATACGCGAAACACCCGACCAGATGGTCGTTTTCCATCCCGGTCGCCTGCATAAACGCGTAGATGATGGTTGAGCCGACAAACTTAAAGCCCATCTTCTTGAGGTCTTTGCTGATCTTGTCGGAGAGCGGGGTGGTGGCGGGGATTTCGTCCATATGTTCAAAGCGGTTGACGATCGGCTTTCCACCGTCCAGATACCCCCAGATGAACTTGTCGAAGCTGCCATACTTTTGTTGTGTTTCCAGGAATAGCCTGGCGTTGACGGCGGCTGATTTGATCTTGAGCCGGTTGCGGATGATCCCCGGGTTTTGCATCAGCTCTTCGGCTTTGGCTTCATCGTAAAGGGCGATTTTGTGCGGGTCAAAGCCGTCGAAAGCCAACCGATAGGACTCCCGTTTGCGCAGGACGGTAATCCAGCTCAGCCCGGCCTGCATCCCCTCTAAAAACAAAAACTCGAACAGCTTTTGGTCGTCGTGCACAGGCCGCCCCCACTCGTTGTCGTGATAAGCGATGTAGAGCGGGTCATCCCCCGGCCAGGGGCAGCGGAATTTTTCAGACATGTTGTCACTTCCTTTTTTTCAATTGTCAACTGCACTAATACAGCGCTCTAAAATCCCCTCAAGATGGCTGATGGCCACCCCGTAGTTTGTGATGGGCACCCCCGCCCGCTTAGCGGCGGTCTGGCGGTATTTCATCTCGCGCGGGTTGAGCATACATCCGCCGCAGTGAATGATCAGCTTAAACCCGGAAAGGTCATCCGGGAACTCGCCGCCTGCCGTGAATGTGTAGACCGGCTTTTGGCCGGTTTGTTTTTCGATCCATCGGGGGATTTTGACTGTGCCGATATCCTCGCACTGGCGGTGGTGGGTACACCCCTCGGCAATCAGGATTTTGTCGCCGTCTTTGACCTCATCGATCAGCCGGGCGGCCTGTGCCGCGCCGTCCAGTACACCCTTGTAGCGGGCCATCAGGATAGAAAAAGAGGTCAGGCCGACGGATTCCGGGGTCAGCTTTGCGACCTGGCCGAAGACCTGACTGTCGGTGATGACCAATTTTGGCGGGGTGGTCAGCTTGCCTAGCGTGTCGAGTAAGCCTTCCGGCTGTGTGAGGATTGGAATCGCCTGTGACTCAAGGATATCCCGGATCACCTGTTGTTGGGGCAGAATCAGCCGCCCCTTGGGCGCGGATTCGTCAATCGGGATGACCAGCACGACCAGATCGCCCGGTGAAAGCAGGTCGCCGACCAGCCGCCGGCTGTTGCCATCATTTTTGCAGGCCCGCGCGATGCCTTCTTTGAGCTGGTGGATGCCGAAACCGGTGAGGGCACTCACGCAAATACCATGCGGCACGGGGTGGTCGGTCAGGTCGGCTTTGTTGCAGACGGTCAGGTAGCGCACCCCGGCCTCCTCAAAGGCGGCGATGAGTGCGCGGTCGTGTTCAGTTAAATCTTCGCCAGCGTCGGCGACCAGCAGTGCGACGTCGGTCTTGCGCAGGATTGCCCGGGTCTTCGCAATCCGCAAACTGCCCAGTTCACCCTCGTCGTCAATCCCCGGGGTGTCGATGATCACGACCGGGCCGATGGGCAGAAGTTCCATCGTCTTGTAAACCGGGTCGGTGGTTGTGCCTTTAACCGGCGAGACCACGGCGGCGGCCTGCCCGGCAATCGCGTTTAACAGGCTGGATTTTCCCGCGTTGCGTCTCCCGAAAATCCCGATGTGTACCCGCTCGCTGTTTGGTGTACTGTTCATACCCGAAAATCCCTGCTTCCCGCCTTGATTTTGCCCAGATGGTCGCCGACCAGTGCGCGCATCTTCTCATTTGGGATGTTGGCCAGCTCATCGCCGATCAGCGCTTCGCCCGCTTGTCTGGTCTCGGTGTTCGCGTAATCGAGCAGATATTCCTGTAAAGTCATCAGCGCGTTGGGGTGGCAGCAGTTTTGAATCTGGCCGGATTTGCAAAGTTCCATAAACCGGTCACCCACCCGCCCCTCGCGGTAACAGGCGGTGCAAAAACTGGGGATGTGGCCGGTCTCGACCAGCCAGCGGACAACCTCGCCAAGGGTGCGGCTGTCTGAGACTTCGAACTGCTCGGTCTGTCCGGATTTTGGCGCTTCTTCCTGCCCGTAACCGCCCACGCTGGTTTTTGAGCCGCCGCTAATCTGTGAGACACCCACGTTTAAAAGCTTTCGGCGGGATTCCTCACTTTCCCGGGTGGAGACGATAATCCCGGTGTAGGGCGCGGAAATCCGCAGACAGGCGACGATCCGCGCAAAGGCCTGATCATCCACCCCCTGCCAGCGGTCGGCGGAAACCCCTTGCGCTTTGCGGATACGCGGCACACTGACTGTGTGCGGTCCGACCCCAAAGGCGGCTTCAAGGTGTTCGGCGTGCATGAGCAAAGCGGCGAACTCGTACCGGTAGTCGTAAAGCCCGAACAGCGCGCCGACCCCAACGTCGTCAATCCCGCCTTGCATAGCGCGGTCCATCGCTTCGGCCTGCCAGTCGTAGTCGGATTTTGGCCCGCTTGGGTGAATCTGGTTGTAAGTTGGCCGGTGATAGGTCTCTTGAAAGAGGATGTATGTCCCGATCTCGGCGGCCTTCAGTTTTTGGTAATTCTCGATGGTGGTGGCCGCGATGTTGACGTTTACCCGCCGGATCGCCCCGTTTTTATGCTTGACATTGTAGATGGTCTCAATCGACTCTAAGATATAGTCGATCGGGTTGTGTTTGGGGTGCTCACCCGCTTCGAGGGCGAGGCGCTTGTGCCCCATATCCTGTAGGGCGATCACCTGTTCGCGGATTTCGTCCTGGGTCAGCTTCCGGCGAGGCATATCCTTATTGCCGCAGTTGTAAGGGCAGTAGACGCACCCGTTTACGCAGTGATTGGAAAGGTAAAGCGGGGCGAACAAGACCACCCGGCTGCCGTAGAACTGTTCCTTGATCTTACCGGCCAGCGCGAACAACGCATCCTCCCGCCCGCCAGCCAGCAAGAGGGATGCCTCGCGGTGATCCAGCCCTTTGTTTTCAGCCGCCTTTTGCATGACCTGCGCGATCAGCGGCTGGTTGTCTTTGTTTTCGTCCGCCCACTTTAGGGTCGCGACAATCTCGTCGTGGTCTAAAAAATCCCGCGCGTGTGGGGATAGGCGATCATACGGCAAGGTAATCACCTCTTCCCACCACAATCTCACAGCCGATGTCGGCCATCCGCTTCACGACCGATTTGTGTGTGCTTTTCGCGCTCTGGTCGGTGGCGATTTTATTGTTGTAGAGCAGATATCTTTCCCGCGCGTGTATGGGGGAAAGGTTGGGCATAATCACATTCGCGCCGGCCAGAATACCCAGCTCCCGGCCGTTGCCCTCAATGCTGCCCAGTGCGGTTGTGGCCGGCAAAAGCAGGTTCGGTTTGATCAGCCGCAGGATGGCCAGCGTGTTTAAGGTCAGCGACAAATCCCCTTGCGGCCGGTCGGCGAAAGGGGTGTCGGCGTGTGGGATAAACGGCCCGATTCCGACCATAGCCGGGTCAAGTTCTTTGATGAAGAGCAGATCATCCACAATGTGGTCAAGGGTCTGGCCGGGGGTGCCGACCATAAACCCGCAGCCCACCTGAAAGCCGAGTTCTTTGAGGTCGCGCAGGGCTTGTCGGCGGCTTTCAAGCGTTTGGCCGGGTGGGTGCAGGCTGGCAAAGTGCCCGGCGTCCGAAGCTTCCTGCCGCAGAAGATAGCGGTCGGCACCGGCTTCTTTCAAGCGCCGGTAGCTTTCTCGGCTGCGCTCGCCCAAAGACAGCGTAATCGCGCAGTCGGGGTAACCCTGATTGATGGCCCCGATGATCTCACACATCTTCTCATCAGTGAAGTAGGCGTCTTCGCCGCCCTGTATCACAAAGGTGCGAAAACCCATCCCGTACCCTTCGGCACAACAAGCGAGGATTTCGTTCTTGCTTAAGCGAAACCGCCCGGCTTGTCCGTTGCTTTTGCGCAGCCCGCAGTAATAGCAGTCCTGCTTGCAGTGATTTGTAAATTCGATCAGCCCGCGCATGTAAATCTTGTTGCCAAAAATCTGCTGACGGGTTTTGTTTGCCATCTCACGCAGGTAGCCGCCGTCACAGGTCAGCAGTTCTTTAAATTCTTCCCGGCCAAGGGTTCGCTCGCCAGCCAATTTATCAACAAGGTGATTCATAATACTTCCCTCTATTTTGAGTATAGTGTTTTACAGCTCACGCCGTCCAAGCGTCCGATTTTTCCCGAAAGCGCGCTGATTTCGTCCTGCGGCGCGTCCAGAACCACGCTGATAATCCCCAGATTTCGCTGGCGGTGGGGCAGCCCCATCCGGCCGATCACGCTGTCCGCGTACTCGTGCAGAATGTTGTTGACCGCGGCCACACTGTCCGGGTCTTCGATCACAATCCCCACGATTGCCACCCTTGTATCATTCAATTGTAAATCCCCTTACAAAAGCAAAATATGCGCCCGAAAAGGCGCATAAATCTCGCAGATTAAGAGATGGCGCACCTTTTTCCTCGAGCGGATAAGCCCGGTCTCGGCGTCAGGAACCGTATAGGTTAATGATAACGAAACGATAAAGCCTTGTCAAGCTGTTCGATGAAAGCAGTACACCAAATTGGTAGATATTGCAAAAAACGCTGCGCTGTGTTAATATTATGATGCACACGGTATACACGAAATATTACCGCAAAGACGAGGATGATAAAGATGAAAATGATTATAATCGGTGGGGTGGCCGCCGGGATGAGCGCGGCCTCAAAAGCCAAGAGGGTTGACCGCTCACTGGATATTACAGTCTACGAAAAAACGGCGCACATCTCTCTCGGCGCGTGCGGCCTGCCCTACTACATCGGCGGCTTTTTCGACGATGCGGCCATCATGCTGGTCAAAACAGTGGAGGAGATGGAAAAAGCAGGGGTAAGCGTAAAAATCAGGCATGAGGTGACCGAAGTTGATCCCGCGACAAAGACCGTCACCGTCAGAGACCTTGAGACCGGCCGCGAATTTACCGACAGTTATGATAAGCTGGCGATCACAACCGGGGCAAGGGGGATAGACCCCGATATCCCCGGGGTGAATCTGTCCGGCGTTTACCAGATGAGAAGCTTTGAAGACGGGACTGAGTCCCGAAAGCTTCTGGCCAAACCGGAAGTCAAAGACGTAGTCATTATCGGCTCGGGCCCGATTGGGATTGAAGCCGCACACGCTGCCCGGCATCTCGGCAAAAACGTGACATTGATTATCAAACGGGATCGAATCCTCCGCCGCTATTTCGACGGCGAGATCACCAAGATTATGGAGGACGAACTGATCAGGCAGGGGGTCGATCTGCGGCTCGGTGAGCTGGCAAAAGAGATCACCGGTGATGTTTCGGTAACCGGGCTGACTACAGACAAAGGCCATTACAAAGCGGATATGATCATCCACTCGATCGGCGCGGCCCCCAATACCGAATTTTTGCGCGATACCGGGATTTCGATGGATAAGGGCGGCGCGATTCTGGTGGATGAATACGGCGAAACCAATCTGGAGGACGTCTACTCGGCCGGGGATTGCGCGACCATCCACAACATTGTCAAAGGCGGGCACAGCTACTCGCCATTGGCTACGGTGGCCAATAAATTAGGCCGGGTAATTGGCGAGAACATGGCGGGCGGCAAGGTCGGTTTTACCGGCTCGCTCGATTCGATGTGCATTCAAGTGATGGAAATTGAGGCCGGGCGCACCGGGATTACCGAAGCGGAGGCAGCCGCGCTCGGGCTGGACTTCCGCACGGTTTTTGCCCATGATGTCAGCCATTCGGGCTACTACCCCGGGCAGGAGGATATCTTTATCAAGCTCATTTACGACGCCAAAACCAAAGTGTTGCTGGGTGGACAAGCCGCCGGAAGAAAAGGCGCGGTGCTGCGTGTAAACACGCTGGCCGCCTGCATTCAGGGCAAGATGACCACCGGCCAGCTCGCGCTGCTTGACCTTTGTTACTCCCCGCCGTTCTCAAAACCCTGGGACGCGTTGAACGTCGCGGGCAGCCTGGCCAAATAAGGAGAAAACCGGATGAAACAGATTGAAGTGTTTATGGATTACGCCTGCCCATTTTGCTCGAAGGGGTGGCGGATGCTTTTGCCGCTTTTGCCTGATTACCCAAATGCCGAAATAGTCTGGCGGCTGTGTGAGGCCAGCCCCCGCCCGGAAGACGGCAGCCCGGACGAGAGCCACGGCAAACACAGTGACCTTTGCATTCAGGCCGCTTTTTACGCCGCCGACCAGGGCGTTGATATGATCGGCTTTCACGATAAGATGTACTACCGCTATCACAAAGAAAAGCTGGATGTTGAAGATATTGAAACGCTGGTCGGCGCGCTCACCGACCTGGTTGACCCGGACGGTCTGCGGGACGCGCTGGTCAGCGGAAAGTACCGGCAGGCGCTGAAAGACGCAAACGATTACGCCTATAACCGCGCGGGTGTGTATATCATCCCGGCCTTTCGAATGGGCGGGC
Source organism: Oscillospiraceae bacterium (assembly GCA_009784625.1). GTDB lineage: Bacteria > Bacillota > Clostridia > Oscillospirales > Ruminococcaceae > WRAV01. The sequence goes on from WRBI01000042.1 coordinate 7,001, forward strand.
ACAAGCTGGATTCAGCCGCCATGATCGGGGTGACGCAGGAGCAAATTAAGGACTTCTTGAATTTAACCCGCTAACCCAAAAGATTTTCGGCAGGGGCTTGTCCACTCGACGATTTCAGTGTAGAATGGTCAGGGAAATGTGAATACTACTGGTCCGAAAGGATATGACGCAATTATGCCTACAAAAAATCTGATCATCTATTACTCTTACACGGGCAGCACCGCCAAAATCGCAAAGAAACTGGCCGAAAAACGGGGCAGCGACCTTTGTGAAGTGCGGGAACGCAAGCGCCCGGGCAAGCTGGCCGCGTTTACGCTGGGCGGCCTGGCTTCGCTGGCGGGAAGAAGATGGGAGATCGAGCCGATCACGGCGGAGCCTGAAAGCTACAGCCACATTACCATCATGGCGCCGATTTGGGCCGGGAAACCCGCGCCCGCCATCAACACGGTCTTTGATTTGCTGCCCCCCGGTAAAAAAATCGAGGTTGTGATGGTTTCAGGCAGCGGTAAATGCGCCTGCGGCAAAAAGGTTGAAGAGACGCTTTTAGCTGGCGGCGCAACGCTCGTCAACTTAAAGAGTGTGCGGGGCAGCCTGGCCAGCGAGCTGGAAGAGTGAAGGCAGTTGACAGTTGATAGTGGACAGTTGACAGTTAAAGTGTCCGCTATGCGGACGTTATTAAAATCATCGCGTAGCGATACATTCATTGTCAACTGTCAATTGTCAACTGTTAACTGTAATTGGGGGTGTAAATATGAGCAGGCCCTATGTGCTCGTCACGGCGGGCGGTACGATTGAAGACATCGATACCGTTCGCGGAATCACCAACCACGCCACCGGGCAGTTGGGCTGTTTGATCGCCGAGGCATTCGTCGCCGCCGGATTTGGGGCAACCTATCTTTGTGGCCAAAAGGCGGTGCGGGCAAGCGGCGTTGCGCAGACGGTGACAATCCGCGACACGGCCGGGCTGGTGGCCGCGTTTGAAAAGCTTTTGACCGAACGAGACTACGCCTGTGTGGTACACTCGATGGCGGTCAGCGACTTTACCCCGGCCGGAACGCGCAGCTTGGACAACCTCGCGGCATCGATCGGCGAAGCGGTGTGCGCCTCCGGAAATTCCCATGAAGATGTGGCCAAAGCGGTGCGGGACGCGCTGCTGTCCGAAATGTCCGGCCCGCGGGAAAAGAAGATCAGCTCGGCGGCGTCCGAATTGGTTATACTGCTCAAACAGACGCCCAAAGCAATCGGCAGAGTCAAGCCGCTGGCGCCAAACACGTTGCTGGTCGGGTTTAAGCTGCTTTCCGGGGTGGGCGAAGAAACGCTCATCGCCGCCGGGCAGGGTCTGATTAAACAAAACAACTGTGACTATGTATTGCTAAACGATCTGGATGACATCACCGAAAACGAACACAAGGCCGCCCTGCTGGGAAAAGACGGAATTGTCGGGCGGGCGAACACAAAGAAAGAGATCGCGGACATGATTGTCGCAACAGTGGCGGCAAAAATCGGGAGGGCGCAGTGATGCGGATTATTTTGGGGATAACCGGCAGCATCGCTGCCTATAAGGGCGCGGATATCGCAAACGGGCTCTGCAAACGCGGCCACGATGTACATGTGGTGATGACCAAAGCCGGTGCCGAGCTGGTCGGCCCGCTCACCTTTCAGGCGCTGACCAAGAACCGGGTCTTCACCCGCGTTATGCAGGAGGACGACCCGAGCGAGATTGTCCATGTCGCGCTGCCGCAAAAATCCGACCTGTTTTTGATCGCCCCGGCCACCGCCAACATCATTGCCAAGATTGCCGGGGGAATCGCCGACGATATGCTTTCTTCAATGGTGCTGGCCACCCCGCCCGAAATCCCGAAAGTGATTGCCCCGGCCATGAACACCCGGATGTTCGAGAACCCGGCCACGCAGGAAAACCTGCAAAAGCTACAGTCCCGGGGATGGGAAGTCATCCAGCCGCGTGAAGCCATGCTGGCTTGTGGGTATGTGGGCAAAGGCGCGCTGGCCGAAGTGGATGTAATTATTGAGACGGCGCTGGCTGCGGGGGGAACCAAGTGATCCTTGCGGTAAACATCGGGAACACGAATATTCGGGCGGCTGTCGGCCTGACTTCGCCTTTATCAGACGCGGCAATCTCCGGCCAACAGGTCGAAGGCGCCGCGTCTTTTGCCGTGTTTATTGAACAAAGCTTCGGACAAAATATTTGGGGAAAGTTAACCGGTGCGGTTATAGCGTCGGTTGTGCCTGTCAAAATACCGTCAGTTGTGGGGGCCATCGCCGAGCGGTCCGCTTTTACCCCGCGCCTGGTGGATGCCCGCGATTGCGGGCTGGATTTGAGCCTTTACGACGGCCTGCCCGGTTTGGATCGGGTGATCGGCTGTATGGCCGCGCTCGCGCTCTGTCCGCCCCCGCTGATTGTGGTCGATTTCGGGACGGCCACCACCATCAACGCGGTCGGCGAAAAGGGGGAATTTCTTGGCGGCGCGATCCTGCCCGGCCTGCAAATCGGGCTGGATGCTCTGGCCGATAAAACGGCGCAGCTCCCCGCGCTGGGTGATTTGAACCAACCCGCCCCGCTGATTGGCCGTTCGACGGCTGAGAATTTGCGGTCGGGCGCGGTGCGCGGCGCGGCTTTCGCGGCCGAGGGCTATCTGCGCGCGATCCAAAAAGAGCTGAACGGTGAGATGCAAGTAATTGTCACCGGCGGGCACGCGCCGCTCATTCTGCCTTACTGTGAATTTGCGCACAGTTACCAGCCTGACTTGTTGATACAGGGGCTGTTTCTGTTGGCTGACAAACATTAGGTAGTTTTGCTATATTATTATGGTGTAGTTTATATACCTTCTACAAATTCGCACGTTGTATTTCCAAGATATGTGTGGTAAAGTGGTCTCAATTAAATGAAGAAAGTGAGTGAAAAGAATTGAAGAGAAAACATGGATCGATCGCGCTTGCCCTTGCATTAGTAGTGGCCATCTTCGCTGCCTGTGGCGGCGGAGGAAGTGCGGGTGACGGCGGGTTCAACACCGGCCGCGAAATCACCGTGGTCAGCCGGGAAGACGGCTCGGGCACACGCGGCGCGTTCATCGAACTGATGGGTGTGCAGGAGACCACCGCTGACGGCAGCACAGTAGACCGCACAACCGTCGAAGCGAACATCGCAAACGGAACGAGCATCGTAATGGGCAGTGTGGCCGGCGACAACTACGCAATCGGCTATATCTCGCTCGGCTCGCTTAACGACACGGTCAAAGCCCTGAATCTGGACGGGGCGGCCGCAACCCCAGGCAACGTTCTCAGCGGGGATTACACCCTGGCCAGACCTTTTATCATCGCAACAAGCGGTGCGCAAAGTGAACTGGCCGCCGATTTTATCGGCTTTATCATGAGCGCCGAAGGCCAGGCTGTGGTCGGCGGGCGCGGTTACATCCCGGTTGAAGCGAGCGCCCCCGCCTTTTCGGGCAGCCTGCCCTCGGGTACAATCGTGATTGCCGGTTCCACTTCGGTAGCGCCGGTTATTGAGCAGCTGTCTGATGCTTACCGCGAGATCAATTCGGGTGCGAGCATTGAAATTCATGTGCAGGGAACAACTGCCGGAATTACCGCCACAATCGAGGGGATCAGCGACATCGCGATGTCTTCCCGCCCGCTCAACGACAACGAGCTGGCCGCCCTTGACCCGGTCACCATAGCCGTCGACGGCCTGGCGGTCATCGTAAACAACAACAATCCAACCGCAGACATCACTTCAGAACAAGTGCGGGATATCTTCATCGGGGAGATCACCCGGTGGAATGAGATCGGCTAAAAAAACGAGCGGCCCGGGTGTTAACCCGGGCTTGCGCGCTTTTGCTTGGGGAGGTTAAAAAATTTCATGGCAACAAAGCAGTTAGAGGGCTTTATGAAGTACGTGTTCATGATGGCCGCGCTGGCGTCGATTCTGGCGGTCGCGCTCATCTGTGTCTTTTTGTTCGCGGGCGGGATTCCGGCCATGATTGAAATCGGCCTGTTCGACTTTTTGCTGGGCCGCCAGTGGACACCGGTGGATACCCCGCCCTCGTTCGGGATTTTGCCGATGGTGATGGGCAGCTTGTACGTGACCTTGGGCGCAATTGTGGTCGGTGTGCCGATCGGCGTTTTGACCGCCGTCTTTATGTCTCATTTTTGCCCGCCATTTTTGTACAAGGTGCTCAAACCGGCCACCCAGCTTCTGGCCGGAATCCCTTCGGTGGTTTACGGGTTCTTTGGGCTGGTTGTGCTCGTCCCCTTTGTCCGGGATCACATGGGCCTGATCTTCGGCGGGAACGGCAGCAGCATCTTTACCGCGTCAATCCTTTTGGGGATTATGATTCTGCCCACCATCATCGGGGTGAGCGAGGCGGCCATACGCGCTGTGCCGTCCAGTTATTACGAGGGTGCGGTTGCGTTGGGCGCCAGCCACGAGCGCAGTGTGTTCTTTGCGGTTGTACCCGCCGCTAAATCGGGGATCTTGACCAGCGTGATTTTGGGAATCGGCCGGGCGATCGGCGAGACGATGGCCGTCATCATGGTGGCCGGAAATCAGGCGAGAATGCCCACCGGCCTGTTCAGGGGGGGGCGCACCCTGACCGCCAACATCGTGATGGAAATGGGCTACGCGGCTGATTTACACCGGGCTGCGCTGATCGCCACCGGGGTCATCCTGTTTGTGTTTATCCTGCTCATAAACCTTGCCTTCACAATTTTGAGAAGGAGGGGCCGCAGTTGAGTGACCATATAAATCGACAAACTTGGGCCGACAAACTCAGGGCTTATCGCAAAAACCCGTTCTCCGCCTTTTTGTTTCTCCTGGTTGTCCTGTCGGCCTTAATTACTTTTGCCGCGCTGCTCTTTTTGATCGGGCATATTCTGATCAGGGGCATCCCGCACCTGACCCCCAGCCTGTTCGCGTGGGAACACACCAGCGCGAACGTATCCATGACGCACGCGCTGATCAACACAATCAGCATGGTCGGCCTTGCTCTGCTCATATCCGGGCCGCTCGGGATTTTTTCGGCCATCTATCTCAACGAATACGCAAAGCGGGGCAGCCGGCTTATGAACGTGGTGCGGATGACCGCTGAGACGCTCTCGGGGATTCCGTCCATCGTTTACGGTCTGTTCGGCCTGCTTTTCTTCGTCACCTACCTGGGCTGGAGCTTTTCGCTGTTGGCCGGTGCGTTTACCCTTTCGATCATGGTGCTGCCGCTGATTATGCGCACAACCGAAGAGGCGCTCAAGGCCGTGCCCGACTCCTACCGCGAGGGCAGCTTCGCGCTGGGTGCAGGCAAGCTTCGGACCATCTTTAAGATCGTTTTAGGCAGCGCGGTACCCGGGATTTTAGCCGGCATCATCCTGGCCATCGGCCGGATTGTGGGCGAGACAGCCGCGCTGATTTACACGGCGGGCACAGTTGCCCAGCTGCCGGACAATGTGATGTCCTCCGGCCGGACACTGGCCATACACATGTGGGTACTGGCCAGCGAGGGGATGTTTGTGAATCAGGCATATGCCACGGCCGTTGTCCTGCTTGTCATCGTAGTCGGAATCAACGCCCTCAGCGGCCTGGCAGCCAAAAAGCTAAAGAAGGGGTAGCCAAGTGGAAATATTTAACGTAACCAGCCTAAATTTATTTTACGGCGACTTTCAGGCGCTCAAGAGCGTGGATTTAAAAATACAAAAAGGCGAGATCACCGCGTTTATCGGGCCTTCCGGCTGCGGGAAATCGACCTTTATCAAGACACTCAACCGGATGAATGACCTTGTTGAGGGTTGCCGGATTACCGGTGAAGTACTGCTAAGCGGACAGGATATTTATCGCAAGATGGACGTGGACGCCCTGCGCAAGCGGGTGGGCATGGTCTTTCAAAAGCCCAACCCGTTCCCGATGAGCGTGTACGACAACATCGCGTTTGGCCCGCGCACCCACGGGATCAAACAGAAAGCGAAGCTCGACGAGCTGGTCGAAAAATCCCTGAAAGACGCCGCCCTTTGGAATGAAGTCAAAGACCGGCTGAAAAAGAGCGCGCTCGGCCTGTCTGGCGGGCAGCAGCAGCGGCTGTGCATCGCCCGGGCGCTGGCGGTCGAGCCCGAAGTCCTGCTGATGGATGAGCCTACATCCGCGCTTGACCCTATCTCGACCATGAAGATCGAAGAGCTTGCACTGCAGCTCAAAGAGAAGTACACGATTGTTATTGTCACCCACAACATGCAGCAGGCGACCAGAATCTCCGACCGCACTGCCTTTTTCCTGCTGGGTGAAATCATCGAGTACGAAAAGACCGACCAGCTGTTCTCAATCCCGAAAGATCAACGGACAGAAGATTACATTACGGGGAGGTTTGGGTAATGCGAAGCCGATTGGACGCACAACTGGCCGAAATGAGCGAAGAGCTGATTCAGATGGGCGCAATGACCGAGCGGGCAATCGCGAGCGGCGTCACCGCGCTGGTCGAGGGCGACCGGGAGATGGCCAAAAAAGCGATTTTGCTCGAAGAGGAGATTGACGACAAAGAGGCGCACATCGAACAGCTCTGCCTCAAGCTGCTCATGCAGCAGCAGCCGGTGGCCAAAGACTTGCGGCTGATTTCAGCCGTTCTCAAAATGATCACCGACCTTGAGCGGATCGGCGACCAGGCCGCCGATATTTCCGAAATCACCCTGACCATGGATATCCCCGGCAAAAAACAGCTCCCTGCCATCAAAGATATGGCCAAAGCCACCATCAAAATGGTGACCGATTCGATCGACGCGTTTATCAAATCCGACCTTGCGCTGGCCGAAGAGGTGGTCGCCTACGACGATGTGGTGGACGACTTTTTCCTCCAACTGCGCGGCGAGCTGATCGAGCGGATCCGCACCGAACCCAACCAGGGCGAAGCGGTGGTCGATCTGCTGATGGCGGTCAAATATCTGGAGCGCATCGGCGACCACGCCACCAATGTAGCCGAGTGGGTTATTTTTTCGATCACAGGATTCCACGCGGACAAGAAAAACGACGCATAACTAATTAACAATTAACAAATAACAATTAACAATGCTGGAGTCCGCTGTGCGGACGTGATTTAAAATCATCGCGAAGCGATACAGTCATTGTTAATTATTAATTTGCCTTCAGGGGGTGTTTAGAATGCGAAAAGTTTTGGTGGCGCTTTGTCTTGCGCTGGCCGTTTTTGCCGCCCGCGCGGACGCGGGTGTTTTCGGCCTGTTTGTTGACATTGACCACCTGCCGCCCACCCCTACATTTACCCGCCAGATTCGGGAGGTCGACTTTGCCGGAACAGCCTACACGCCTTGGGATATCGACCAGCCGCTTTCTTTGCTCACACCTCAGAAGCGGCGGGATTACACGGTTATGATCTACATGATCGGCTCTGACCTTGAGAGCCTGGAGGGCGCGGCAACACTGGATATTGAGGAGATGCTCGGGTCGGGCCTGGATGCCGAGAAGATCAACGTTATCCTGCTCACCGGCGGCACCAACCGCTGGCAGAACAATCAAATCCCTGAAAACACCTGTGCCCTCTGGCGGGTTGAGAACGGCGAGCTGGTCGAGCTGGGTGACATCGGCCTGCGCAATATGGGGGACGCCGGCACACTGGCCAGTTTTATCCGATATTCGATGACCGGCTTTCCGGCAGAGCGGAACGCGCTGGTTTTTTGGGATCACGCGGGCGGCTCGATTGCCGGGTATGGCCACGACGAAAAGTTTGACGGCTCGCTCAGCCTGCTTGAGATGAACTACGCATTCGAGCGGGCGGGGCTGCGTGAAAACCGGCTTGACCTGATCGGCTTTGACGCCTGTTTGATGGCCAGCGTGGAAATGGCAGTGATCGCAAGCCCCTACGCCGATTTTCTGGTCGCCTCTCAAGATTTGGAACCGGGGGACGGCTGGGATTACGGATTCTTACAAACACTCAGTGAGAATCCCACTATGGCCGGGGACGCGCTGGGCAAACTGATTGCGGATACGTTCATAAAGTTTTACGGTCCCCGCTCGCGGGAAACGCTTACCCTGTCGGTAACCGACCTGCGCCGCGCCGAGGATGTGATGGCGGCTATGGACGGACTGATGGCTGTCTGCTCCCACGATCTGATTCGCGACCGGGCCGGGATGTTCGCGGAGCTTGCCGGGCGGCGGGGCCGCACCAAAACATTCGGCGAGGGCAGCCCGCGTGACAATTCCTGTGACATGGTTGATCTGCGCGATATGGCGGTTAAGCTCTCGGATATCTATCCGGGCGAGGCGGCGGCTTTGCTCGGCGCGCTTGACCGGGCGGTCATTTACAACCGCCACAACCAGAGCCGCCCGTTGGGCGGGCTGACCGGTTATTATATCTTTGGCGGGAAAGAAACGGCTGCCCGCTCACTTGAAATCTACGCGGGGCTTGGGATGAGCGAGTCTTACACCCAATATCTGCGCTCGTTTGCCGATATCCTGACCGGGGAGGCGCCTGCAGCCGGCGGGGATTTACTCGACCGGCCGGACTGCGAGGCGAACGTACAGCTGCACCTGACCCTTTGGCGGGAGGCAGATGACGACGGCGAATATGCAATGGTCGGGATAACCGGTGCGGAAGGCGCCGACTTTACCCCGCCGCGCGGCGCGCTCTGGCCAAGCATTGGCGGCGAGTTCGTCGGGCTTTATGAAATCGAGCACAGTGCTGAAAAATCGCTCTATGCCATCCCGGCCAACCACAATGGCCGCGAGGTTAACCTGATCGCGCTCATCTCCCCCGAATATCCGCGAGGAAAGATTTTGGGCGCGCGCCAGCGAGAGGGGTTCATCATCCAAAAGGGGTACGATGATATAGACCCAGGTGATACGCTGTTCTTTTATCACAGGGTCAGGCGATTCGGTGCGGGTGGCCAGTCTCATCAGCAGTGGCGGGAAACCCCGGCGCAAACAGTGGCCGGTCAGGTTACACTTGACTGGAGCGGTCTCCCGATGGCTGAGGGCTACTATTACGCGCATCAACTCACCGACCTTAAACAGAATGAGCGGTTCACCGAGCTGATCGCTGCCTGACTTAAATTATTTACCGCACGTTCATTGTAATTGAATGCGAAATCCTTTATAATAGGGATAGATGGCAATCGCGAAAGGGGGAGATTTAATATGAGCGGCGCCATTGTATGGATTTTAATCGCGGCCTTCTTGATTATGGTGGAGGCTTACACAACCCAGCTGATCTGCATTTGGTTTGCGGTGGGGGCGCTGTTTGCGGCTTTCGCCTCTTTTGCGGGCGCACCGCTCTGGCTTCAGCTGACCATATTCATCGTCACCTCGCTGGTGGTCTTTGTGGTCGGCAAGCCGCTGGTGCAGGATAAAATCGTCCCCAAAAAACACGCGACCAACGCCGACCGGGTGATCGGTGAGCTGGGCGTGGTGACCGAGGAGGTCAACAACCTCAAACAGACCGGCCGGGTGGACGCAATGGGCCTTTCGTGGGCGGCCAGAAATGACGGCGACGGCGTTATATCGCTGGGCGCCGCCGTGGATGTTCTGCGCATTGACGGGGTCAAACTGATCGTTTGCCCAACAAAAGAAAAGTACATATCCCCTGACTTTGAGGAGAAGAAAGAGGAGGAGTAAAGCGATGCAATACCTATTGTTCGCCGATGATTTTGATCTTGAGGGAGGCTTAGCCGCTTTGGGTGGAATTTTTCTGTTGATCGTAGTCGTTGTGGTGATCGCGCTGCTCATCGCATCCAACATCCGGATTGTGCCACAGGGTTCGGTGTACGTAGTTGAGCGCCTTGGCGCTTACAACTCGACCTGGCAGACCGGGCTGCACGTCAAGATTCCGTTTATTGACCGCATTTCCAAGCGGGTGAGCATCAAAGAGCAGGTGGTCGACTTCGACCCCCAGCCGGTTATCACCAAAGACAATGTAACTATGCAGATCGACACGGTCGTCTTCTTTCAGGTAACCGACGCAAAGCTCTTCGCTTACGGGGTCGAGCGCCCGATTTCCGCGATTGAGAATTTGACCGCTACCACACTGCGGAATATCATCGGGGACCTCGAACTCGACCAGACCCTGACCTCCCGCGATATCATCAACTCGAAAATCACCGCGATTTTGGACAACGCCACCGACAAATGGGGAATCAAAGTTAACCGGGTTGAGCTGAAAAACATCTTCCCGCCGCGTGAGATTCAAGACGCGATGGAACGCCAGATGAAAGCCGAGCGCGAACGCCGGGAATCCATCCTGCGGGCTGAAGGTGAAAAGCGCAGCCAGGTGCTTGTGGCCGAGGGCGAAAAGGAATCGAGCATCCTGCGGGCCGAGGGCGCCAAGCACAGCCAGATCCTGAAAGCCGAGGCCGAAGGCCAGGCGCTGGTCCGCGAAGCGCAGGGACGTGCCGAAGCCATCATGCTGGTGCAAAGGGCAACGGCGGACGCAATCAAGCTGCTCAACGAATCCTCTCCATCCGAAAAAGTGCTGATGCTCAAGAGCTTTGAGTCGATGGAAAGAATCGCGGACGGCAAGGCGACCAAACTGATCATTCCAAGTGAGATGCAAGCGCTGGGGGGCCTGGCCGCCTCGCTCAAAGAAATGGTACAGGCGCAGAGCGGCGATAAGTCAAACTAGAGCTGAAAACAATTAACAATTAACAAATAATAATTAACAATGATGGTGTCCGCTGCGCGGACGGAATTTTAATCATCGCGCAGCGATACATTCATTGTTAATTGTACATTGTTAATTGTTAATTGCACTTCCAGGAGGAATTGACATGGGAATACACGAAGAGTGCGGCGTGTTCGGTTTTTTTGGGGACGCGGACAGTGACGCGGCCGCGTATACTTACCTTGCCCTGTACGCGCTTCAGCACCGCGGGCAGGAAAGCTGCGGGATCGCGGTCAACGATGACGGGGTGATCAATTACCACAAAGACGTCGGCCTTTTGCCCGACGTCTTTACGCGGGAACGGCTTGATAAGCTGGGTACCGGCAGTATGGCGGTCGGACATGTCCGCTATTCGGATATCTCACTCAACCGCGCGAACGCACAGCCGCTGGTTGTCCGCCATGTAAAAGGCACGATGGCCCTTGCCCACAACGGTAGCCTGACCAATGCCGCACAGCTCCGCGAAAACCTTGAGATGAGCGGCGCGATCTTCCACTCAAGCACGGACAGCGAAGTGATGAGCCATATCATCATCCGCGAGCGGCTGAGCGCCCCGTCAATCGAAGCGGCGCTCGAACAGTCGATGTACCACCTGACCGGTGCCTATTCACTGGTCATCATGTCCCCTAAGAAGCTGATCGCCGCCCGCGACCCCATCGGCTTCCGGCCGCTGTGCATGGGCAAAATTGGGGATGCAGTCGTCTTCGCCTCCGAGAGCTGTGCGTTTGACGCAATCGGCGCGACTTTTGTACGGGATATCGACCCGGGCGAGATTGTGGTGGTCACAAACGACGGAATCCGCAGCATCCGCACCCATGTGAAAGATAAGGGCAAAATCTGCATATTCGAGTATGTTTATTTCGCCCGCCCCGACTCGGTGATCGAGGGCGTAAGCGTTCACGGCGCACGGCTTGAGGCCGGGAAGCTTTTGGCTGAACGCCATCCGGCAAGCGCCGACGTGGTGATCGGCGTCCCCGATTCAGGGCTGGACGCGGCACTCGGTTTTTCGCGAGAAAGCGGGATTCCCTACGGGGTCGGGTTTATCAAAAACCGCTATGTCGGCCGGACGTTTATCCAGCCCACTCAGGTCGAGCGGGAAACCACGCTGAACATCAAATTAAACATCATCGACCAGACGGTGCGCGGCAAGCGGGTGGTCCTGGTGGATGACTCGATTGTGCGGGGAACAACCTCCTGGCGGATTGTCAAACTTTTGCGGGAGGCCGGCGCGACCAAAGTACATATGCGCATTTCGGCCCCGCCATTTCGCCACCCCTGTTATTTTGGCACAGACATCGACAGCCGGGAAAAGCTGATCGCCAACAAGATGACAGTCGAAGAGATCGCCCAAAAGATCGGGGTGGATTCGCTGGGCTACTTAGATGTGGAAGACGTGACCAAAATCGCGGCCGGTGCGCGGTGCGGCTTTTGTGACGGCTGTTTTACCGGCAACTACCCGCTGCCCGAGCCGGAATCTGTACAAGCGAGCAAGTTTGACCAAAGACTGAGCGAAAGGGCAATGAACAATTGACAATGAACAATTGACAATGAAAGTGTCGCTGCGCGATGATTTTAATAAAGTCCGCTAGCGGACGCCATCATTGTTAATTGTTAACTGTTAATTGTTAATTGAAAAAATAGGATGAGCGACAATACACAGAACCACACGGCGAGCTACGCCGCCGCCGGGGTGGATGTTACCGCCGGTTACCGGGCGGTTGAGCTGATGAAAAAACATGTCGAGCGCACCAAAATCCCCGGTGTTTTGGAGGGGATCGGCGGGTTCGGCGGCCTTTTTGCGCCCGCACTATCCGGGGTGAAAGAGCCGGTGCTGGTCTCGGGAACAGACGGGGTTGGCACAAAAATCCGGGTGGCGCAGCTCGCGGGTATTCACGACCGGGTGGGGATTGACCTTGTGGCCATGTGCGCAAACGATGTGGTCTGCGCGGGCGCGAGGCCGCTCTTCTTTCTCGATTATATCGCAGTGGGCAAAAATATCCCCGAAAAGGTCGCGCAGATTGTGGCCGGGGTTGCTGAGGGCTGTGTACGGGCCGGGTGCGCTCTGCTGGGGGGCGAGACCGCCGAGCACCCCGGCACCATGCAGCCCGAAGACTACGATCTTGCCGGGTTTTGCGTCGGGATTGTGGACAAGGGCGATATCCTGACAACCGCGCGGGTAAAAGCGGGGGATGTGATCATCGCCCTGCCCTCCTCCGGCCTGCACTCAAATGGGTTCTCGCTGGTGCGCAAAGTATTTGATGTCGAAAAAGGCGGGCTGGATATCTTTTACCCCGAGCTGGGAAAGACACTGGGCGAAGAACTGCTGATCCCGACCCGAATTTACACACAAACACTCGCACCCCTGCTGGCCGAAAAGAAGATTCATACACTGGCACACATCACCGGGGGCGGATTTTACGAGAACATCCCGCGCGCGCTGCCGGACGGGCTGGGCGCGGTGATCGAGCGGGCGGCGCTCAGAGTTCCGCCAATCTTTGACCTGATCGCAAAAGCAGGCAATATCCCCGAACAGGATATGTTCGGCACATTCAATATGGGGGTCGGCATTTGTGCGACTGTGGATAAAGCCGACACAGACGCGGTGCTGACCGCGCTTCCTGACGCTTATATCATCGGCGATGTAAGATCGGATGACGCGGGCGTGGTCATCCGATGAAGCGGATCGCTGTTCTGGTCAGCGGGGGCGGCACCAATCTGCAGGCGTTGATTGACGCGCAAATTCGGGGTGAGCTGGGCGAGGGCAAGCTCGCGCTGGTCATCTCATCAAAACCCGGCGCCTACGCGCTGGAACGAGCATCAGCCGCAAACATTCCCGCTGCCGTCATATCGCCAAAAGGCCATACCCCCGCGGGCTTTGACGCGGCACTGTCTGCCCGATTGAAAGCCGAGAAGATCGATCTGGTTGTGTTGGCCGGCTTTTTGAGCATTCTGAGCAAAAACACACTAACCGCTTTCGCCGGGCGGATCATCAACGTACATCCGTCCCTCATCCCTGCCTTTTCCGGGCCGGGGATGTATGGGCTGAAAGTACACGAACAAGCGCTCGCGCGCGGGGTAAAGATCACCGGCGCAACCGTCCATCAGGTGAACGAAGTGGTAGATGGCGGCGAGATTCTTTTTCAAAAAGCGGTAAACGTACAACCCGGCGACACACCTGAGACCTTACAGCGCCGGGTAATGGAGGAGGCCGAATGGGTGATCTTGCCCAAAGCGGTCGCGCAACTTTGCAGAGCAAAAGGAGATGGTTGACATGAAAAAGCGGGCATTGCTCAGCGTTTCGGATAAGACCGGAATTGTCGAGTTTGCGGGCGGGCTGGTTAAGCTCGGTTATGAAGTGGTTTCGACCGGCGGCACAGCCAAAACCTTGAGCGAAGCGGGGATCCCCAACACTGAAGTGAGCAGTATAACCGGCTTCCCCGAATGTCTGGACGGGCGGGTCAAGACACTGCATCCAATGGTACATGCGGGGATTTTAGCCATCCGCGACAACCCCGACCACATCAGCCAGATCGAAGCGCTGGGCGTCGGTTTAATTGACATTGTGGCCATCAACCTTTACCCGTTTAAGCAGACCATCATGCGGGAGGGCGTCACCCTGCCCCAAGCGATCGAAAACATCGACATCGGCGGGCCGACCATGATTCGCGCCGCCGCCAAAAACTGGCAGGATGTGGCCGTCATCGTAGACCCGGCCGATTACCCCGCTGTCCTCTGCCAGCTGGAAGAAGAAGGCGAAGTCCCCCGCGAACTCAAGTTCCGCTTGGCCGCCAAGGTCTTTGAACAGACCGCCGCTTACGATGCGCTGATCGCCGCTTATCTGCGCACAAAACTGCCTGAAGTCCCGCTTTTTCCTGAACAGCTGACCTTGACTTACGAGAAGGCGCAGGACATGCGCTACGGCGAAAACCCGCATCAGGAGGCCGCGTTCTATACCGAGTCGGCCAGCTTGTGGCCGAATGTCATCGCCAAGGCAGTCCAGCTGCACGGCAAAGAACTGAGTTTTAACAACATAAACGACGCCAACGGCGCGCTGGATGTCCTCAAAGAATTCGGTGAGGATGTCCCATGCGCGGTGGCGGTCAAGCACGCCAATCCTTGCGGGGTCGGGCTGGGTGACACCCTGCTTGCGGCATACACAAACGCCCATGACGCCGACCCGGTTTCGATCTTTGGCGGGATTGTTGCCCTCAACCGCGAGGTGGATGAGGCTGCCGCGCAAAAGCTTGGCGAAATTTTCCTTGAAATTATTCTCGCGCCCGGGTTTTCGCCTGAAGCTTTGGAGATCCTTACCGAGAAGAAGAATCTTCGCTTGCTTGCTTTGCCGGGGCTTACTTGCCCGAACTCTTATGATATGATGGATACCAAAAAAGTGGCGGGCGGGCTGCTCATTCAGGGGTTGGATGCGGTTCCTCCCGATGAGGGGATTAGTGTGGTCACCAAACGTGCGCCCACCAAAGCTGAGATGGCTGAGCTGATCTTTGCCTGGAAAGTTGTCAAACATGTTAAGTCCAACGGAATTGTGATTGCGCGGGGCGGCTCTACCGTCGGGGTTGGGCCGGGGCAAACCAATCGGGTGACTGCGCTGGAATTGGCTTTGAAGTATGCCGGGTCGCGGGCGGCGGGTTCGGTTATGGCTTCGGATGGTTTTTTTCCGTTTTCCGACTGTGTGGAGTTGGCGGCCGGTGCCGGGATTTCTGCGATTATTCAGCCGGGTGGGGCTATGCGGGATGAGGAGTCGATAGCCGCTTGCGATGCGGCCGGGATTGCGATGGTGTTTACCGGGCGGCGGCATTTTAAGCATTAGGGCTTTGTTTTTTGCTTTCCGAAATCCTTGCCTTTCGGGCTTTTTAATCGGAATCTCTGATGTCCTTGCCTTTCGGACATTAAGGACTTTAATCGGAATCTCCGATGGAAATGAAATGGGGCGCTTCGCCCCCAAGCCCCCGAGTTACTCTTTTTGCTTGCCCAAAAAGAGTAACCAGAAAAAGGGCACTTAAGGGGGGCAGGGGGCTTGCCCCCAGCTGGCCCCCCTTAAGAATCCCCCGCACCCCCCGTGCAGATTTGGGAGGTGTAGTCTCACCCGGAAAGTCGCGCACGACGCTTCGCATCGGTCGCGTATTGTCGCAAGTCTATAGAGTCCGGGCTGCCCGCTCTCGCGGGATTGCCCTTTGGTGATGGTGTTGCGGCTTTTGCCTGTCGGGTGTTCCGCTGATTGACAAGCGGCAACGCCGCTTGTCCCTTCTATAAGGCAATCGCCAGATTGCCAGCAGGGGGATTCTTAAGGGGGATAAGGCACAGGGTGCCGCCCCCCTTAAGCGGCGTTTTGGTTACTTTGGGGCCGAGGCCAAAG
>WRBI01000043.1 GCA_009784625.1 Oscillospiraceae bacterium
CAGGGTGCCGCCCCCCTTAAGCGGCGTTTTGGTTACTTTGGGGCCGAGGCCAAAGTAACCCCGGGGTATGGGGCGGGTAGCGCCCATTCTTATTCCATCGGAGATTCCGATAAAAGTCCTTAAGCCCGAAAGGCAAGGCCATCGAAGACACATCGAAGTCCTAAACGGCCGAAAGGCAAGGGCACCGGAAATACTAAACCATCATCAACCACTCATCGCCGCCTGCTTAGCATTGGCCAACATCAACTTAATGCGGTTCTCCTGGTTAATCCTCGAAGCGCCGGGGTCATAGTCAACCGCCACGATGTTGGCGGCGGGGAAGTTGTCCTTGATCTTTCTGATCATCCCTTTGGCCACAATATGATTGGGCAGACACCCGAAAGGCTGTGCGGACACAATGTTGTTTACCCCCGCGTGAATCAACTCAAGCATCTCGGCGGTGAGCAGCCAGCCCTCACCCATCTTGACCCCATGATCGAGATACCCTTTGGCCATATCAATCACACTGGCAAAGTCGGCCGGCGGCGTGAACACGCCGTGTTTTTTTATGGCTTTGATCATCCCCCGCTGTCGCCCGGTAAAATACCAGAGGGCCAGCTTAAAGACATAATACCGGACTCCGCCGACCCCGTACAGTTTTTTGTCGTTGATTACGTTGTAAACGCAGTACATCAAAAAATCCATCAGCCCCGAGTTGACCACTTCCGCCCCCTCAAAAACCAGGTAGGCCTCCAAGTTGTTGTTGCCAAGCGGCGCGTATTTGAGGTAAATTTCGCCGACGATGCCGACTTTCACTTTCTCGGTTTTCTCAAGCGGAATTTTGCTGAAGTCGGCCAGTATTGCTTTGTAATTGCGGTCCAGCCGGACAAATCCCGGCCCGGACATTTGATCAAGCAGACGGCGGTTCCAGGTTTCGACCAGCGCCAAACTCTGCCCTTTGTTGACTTCGTAGGGGATGCACTGGTTGACAATCCCCATGATAAAGTCGGCGTACATGATTGCGTAAACCAATTTGACCACCATTTTTGTGCCAAGCGGGAGGCTGTGCTCTTTTTCCAGCCCCGAAAAGTTGAGGGAAAGGACAGGGACATGCCCGAACCCGTTTTGTTCAAGGGCTTTTCGCAGCAAAGATATGTAGTTCGATGCCCGGCAGCCGCCGCCGGTCTGACTCATCAGCAGGGCGGTTTTGTCAAGGTCGTACTTCCCGCTTTTGAGCGCGTCGATCAACTGGCCAATTACCAGCAGGGCCGGGTAACAGGTGTCGTTGTGTACATTGCGCAGACCCTCTTCGGCAATCCCTTTGTGGTTGGTTTTGAGCACTTCCATCTTGTAGCCGTGCTGTTTCATCACCCCGACAATCAGGTCAAAGTGAAAGGTGAGCATATCCGGGATCAGGATGGTGTAGTCCCGCTTCATCTCTTCGGTAAAGACCGGCTTGACGATTAGGCCGTTTTTATCGCGCAATGCCCGCCACCTCCTTTACACTTTCCTGTTTTGCATCCCTTTCGTCCATTGCGGCGACCAGGCTTCTCAGCCGGATTTTTACCGCACCCAGATTGTTGATCTCGTCAATTTTAAGCTGGGTATAAAGTTTGCCGCCGCGGCGCAGGATATCCCGCACTTCGTCGGTTGTCACCGCGTCCAGCCCACAGCCGAAAGAGACGAGCTGTACCATTTCGGCTTTTGGATGCGCGGCCACAAATTGGGCGGCGTTGTACATCCGCGCGTGGTAAGTCCACTGATTCAAAACATTGCGCGGCTGTTTTTTGCCCTGCGGCGGGATGCAGTCGTCGGTGAGCACCACAAAACCCAGCGAGCCGAGCAGTTTGTCAATTCCGTGGTTGATTTCGGGGTCAATGTGATAAGGCCGGCCAGCCACGACAACAATCCGCTTGTTTTCGCGCTCTGCCAGATCGAGAGCTTTTTGTCCGGCCGCGAATATATTCCGGCGATGTGCCTGATAGGCCGAAAGGCCTGCCCGCGCCGCCTTGATCAATGCGCCCTTTGTGACCCCGGGCAAAACGCCGCTGAGCACCGGGAAAATCCGCTTGACAAAGTACCTCTCATCGTTCAGGCTCAAGTGCGGGTAGAGGAACTTGAGCGTCTGTACGCTGGCCATGTTCGCGGAGATCGCCTCGGGGTAATAGGCGACCACCGGGCAGTTAAAGCAGTTGTCCGACATCCCCTCGTCAAAATTATAACTCATGCAGGGGTAAAAGATCAGGTCAACCCGCTGGTCGGCCAGCGCTTCGATGTGGCCGTGCACCAGCTTGGCCGGATAACAGACCGTGTCGGAGGGGATTGTCTGCTGGCCGCGCATATAAAGCTCGCGGCTGGATTGCCCGCTGAGCACAACTTCACAGCCGAGCATGTCAAAGAAAGCCGCCCAATAGGGCAGGTTGTCATAAAAATTGAGTGTGAGCGGCAGGCCCACCCGCGGCCGTTTTTCCCCCGGCCGGTTTGGGATGGCGGCCAACAGCCGCTCATATTTATACGCCATCAGGTTGGGCAGGGTTGAAGCCGTGCTCGCGCCCGCGCCCATCTCACATTTGTTGCCGGATATAAATTTGCGCCCGTCCGCGAATGTGTTGACGGTCAGCGCACATTTGTTGGTGCATTTTTTACAGACAGCCAAAACTGAACTGTGCGCGAACGCCTCCAATGCGGCGGGGGTGATCAGGCCGGATATGCCGTCCGCGTTTTCCATTGCGTGAAGTGCCGCGCCATATGCGCCCATCAACTCAGAGATGGACAGCCGCACGACATCCCGGCCCAGCTCCTGCTCGAAAGAGCGCAGTACCGCGTCGTTCAAAAACGTGCCGCCCTGCACCACAATGTGGCTGCCCAGCTCGTCCGCGCTGCGCACCCGAATGACTTTGTAAAGCGCGTTTTTGATGACCGAAATGGCCAATCCGGCCGAGATATCCTCGACGGCGCAGCCGTCTTTTTGCGCCTGCTTGACCGATGAATTCATAAAGACGGTACAGCGGGTACCCAGGTCAACCGGCCTGCGGGACTCGGTGGCCAGCTTTGAAAACTCGGCGATGGTGTAACCCATCGATTTTGCGAAAGTCTCGATAAACGACCCGCAGCCGGACGAGCAGGCCTCGTTGAGGATGACGTCGTCCACCGCGCCGTCTTTGATGTTAAAGCACTTGATGTCCTGCCCGCCGATGTCGATGATAAAATCAACCTGCGGGTCAAAATGGCGGGCGGCGGTAAAGTGGGCGACCGTCTCAACCAGGCCGAAATCTACCCCGAATGCGGCCCGCATCAGCTCTTCGCCATAGCCGGTCACCGCCCCGGCCGCAATCTGAATCCGCTCACCGCAAAGCGCGTAAATGGTCTTAAGCTGGTCGCGCACCACAGGCAGCGGGTTGCCCGCGTTGCTGATATAGTGTTTATGTAAGATGGCGCCGTCCCTGGCCAGCAGTACCAGTTTGGTGGTCGTACTGCCCGCGTCAATGCCCAGGTACGCTTTGCCGGAGTAACCCGCGATGTCCTTTTCGGCCACCGTCATCTTCGCGTGGCGGGTTTGGAACTGTGCCAGATCGTCTTCGTTTTCAAAAAGCGCCGGCCCGCTTTGCAGATCAGACACCCCGCCCGGCGCACGGGCCAGCCGCTCAATCAACTGATTGTAGTCAAGTGCCGCGCTGTCCTGCGCGCAATAAGCCGCGCCCAGCGCAACAAAATAGGGGGCAAGCTCAGGGAAGATGGCCGATGATTCATCCAGCCCGAGTGTGCGCTTAAACTGCCGCTGTAACCCTTTTAAGAAAGACAGCGGCCCGCCGAGAAAGAGCACATTGCCCTCGATCTTTCGGCCTTGTGCCAGACCGGCTACTGTTTGGTCGACCACCGCTTGAAAGATAGAGGCCGCGATATCCTCTTTGCGCGCGCCTTGATTGAGCAGCGGCTGGATATCGCTTTTCGCGAACACCCCACACCGGGAGGCGATTGGGTAGATTTTTTCAGCCGCGCCGCTGAGCTCATCCAGCTCGTTTATGGTAACACCGAGCAAGGTGGCCATCTGATCGATGAACGCCCCGGTGCCCCCGGCGCAGCTGCCGTTCATCCGGTCTTCAAGTACATTTCCAAGGAAGATGATCTTGGCGTCCTCCCCGCCCAGCTCAATTACCACGTCGGTTTGGGGGATGGTTTTGCGGACAACACCGGCGGTGGCGAAGACTTCCTGTACAAAGTCGATTCCGTTTTCTTTTGAGATTCCGAGGCCGGCCGAGCCGGTAATCGTTACCTTAAGCGGATGGCCCTGCAAGACCGGTGATAAATTGCGTAAGTGTTCAAGTGTCATCTCCCGCACCTTAGAGAAATGCCGCTGATAGCTTTTTTCGATGATCCGGCCTGTATTGTCCAGCACAACGGTTTTTAACGTTGTGCTGCCGACGTCAATGCCGATATGATAGGTCATATGTACGTCCTCCTCGGGAAACACGCGCGCACACGCACCAACGGATATTTTAACAATGTTCGTTTGGCTGCTGCCGCTGGCAGGCCATTAAGAGCTACAAATGTTTGCGCATTCAGTGAATATCTTATCACATTTTTACGAATATGTATACCGCACGCGGCTTATGTCTCTGGCCATTATAGCCGCAAGGATTAACGCTGATTTAAAGATTTTGTGGACAATCTGCGAACTTTGCGCCGCGCGGGATAAAGCGAAGCGCCGACAAAGTTTTGTCAGCGCTTACCGTTGTAATTATTGAAAAACATATCGGCCACCCAAGCCAATTTTTGAGCAAAGCCGCCCGGTTGGGTTCGCTGTTTAGCGGGGTCGGGCAGCCTTCTGGGAGATGTCTTTTCACTTGATGTCGGCGTGGTGTCATTTGCGGGACCGCCGACCTGACTCGGCGGGCAATCAAAAAAATTCGCTTTGTCTGACAGGTACGTTTCGACCGATTTTGTCTTCACTCTGGCTGATTGCGTCCCCAATGGCGGCGAATTTATCGCGCATATTCATCATCGACTGCTCGACTTTTTCTTCGAGCATTGCGATATCGGCACGGAAAGCGCTGATCTGGTTCGAGATATCCTGCGCCGAGCGGTTTGCCTCTTCTTCGATCTCGCGGGATCTTTCGTGTGCGGCGTCGATGGTCTGGCGGGCTTCTTCATCCGCCTGACCGGTGATCTGCCTGGCCTGTACCCGCGCGTCCTCCAAAATGCGCTCGGAGTCGATGTGGGAGCGGATCATCAAATCCCCGATTTGCAGCTTAACTTTTTCGAACTCAGCGGCGGTAGCCGTCTGCCCGGGCGTATCGTTTGGCAGGCCGTCAATCTGTTTGGCGAGACCGGCGTTGATTTGCTCAAGCTCGGCAATGCGTGCTTCAAGGTCGCTCTTGACCAGGCCGGCTTCTTTGAGCAGCTCTTCTTTTTCGCCCACCATTTCGTCGTCGTACGCATGGGTGGCCCGCTCTTCAAGCTCGGCGTTTTTCTGCTCAAGCACGACGATTCGCTGCTCAAGCCCGGCTTTGGCAAGATCGGCCTCGCGCAAAATTTCCTCCCGCTCGGCGTCGGCTTTGCGAAGCAGTTCCTCTTTTTCGATGGCAGCTTTGCGAAGCAGCTCTTCTTTTTCAGCGACGATGGCCTCTTGACGGGCAATTTCTTTGTTAAGGCCGTCAATCATCGAAGTGAGCTCTGCGTTTTCACCCTTTGCCTTGCTCAGATCATTGCGGGCAGCCGTCACTTCGGCTTCGCCGTCGGCAAACTTTTTGTCCGCGGCCGCTGCGGCCTGCTCGGCCTTTTCTTTGGCGGCGTTGGCCGCTTCAATCTGGGCGGTCAATGTTTCTTGAATCTCTTGGTTTCTGCTGACTTCCTCATAAATGTAGTTGAGGACAGACTGCCGCTCGAACCCACCGAACATGGTCGATTTAAAGATCGGCTTATCACTCATCTGGCAAATTCCTTCCTTTGCGCTGTTGGCTTGCCCACACAGCATACATGATATCATGTGCCTACATCTATATAGTGTCGTTTTTTTGCTATTTTTTTGCCTTGCCTTTCAAAGCTTGTCGGGTAGATTTCAATTCAGTGAGTGCCTTGACCAAAGACTCCTCGGTTACCCGCAGGATATCGTCCGAAAAACTCTGGGCAGCCGTGCGCATTTCTCGCGATTGCATCTGTGTTTGAGATAACATCTCGCTTGCCTTGGCCTGTGCATTTTTAAATGCCTCTTCTTTGGACATGAGCACTTTTGCCCGATCCTCGGCTTTTCGGATAATCGCTTCAGCTTCAGCTTTTGCGCTTTCTAAAATGTCGCCGCGGTCACTCACGATCGCTTTGGCCTGTTTAATTTCGCTGGGCATGTTGATTCGAATATCATCGATCAAATCGCGGACTTTGTCGGCGTCGACCACGCACCGCCCTCCCGAGAGGGGCAGGCTCCAGCTGTGGTCTAACAGCTCGTCGAGCATGTCCAGCACTTCGTTGATGTTCACAGGATTTCTCCCCCTTTTTATCTAAATGGGGACTGCGCCCCCAAACCCCCGTCGCTGCGCGGGGGTGAACCCCGCTGCGCTCCCGCGGGCTACGCCCGCGCGCCGTGCTGGGAACACGGCGGTCGCTATGTCTGTGTCCGTGTCAGGCACGGTGTCTTTATGTTTCCTTGATTGCCGGCTGGTTACAGAGCTTGGCGCGAATGTCGTCGTGCACTTCTTTTGGCACGAAGTCGGTGATCTCGCCGCCGAAAGACGCGACCTGTTTGACCATGCTAGAGTTTAGGTACATGTTTTCACTTCGGGTGGTTAAGAAGATGGTTTCGGCTTCGGGTACCAGCTTTTTGTTGGTCAGCGCCATCTGGAACTCGTACTCAAAGTCAGACATCGCCCGCAGTCCTTTACAGATGGCGACCGCGCCTTTTTCCCGAACGTAATCGGCCAGCAGGCCGTGGTAGGAATCAATCTCGACGTTGGGCAGGTGTGCGGTGGATTTGCGCAGCATCTTGACCCGCTCGTCAGCGGTGAAAGAGGGTGTCTTGGCCACGTTGATTACCACCAGCGCGATCACCCGGTCAAACATCCGGCTGGCCCGCGTGATGATGTCCCTGTGCCCATTGGTTACCGGGTCAAAACTGCCCGGACAGATCACGGTTGTCAATGCCGCTCCCCCTGACCCTGATCGTCGCTTACCCGGTAGTGAAAAAGCCGGGTGCTTCCATACTTGTAGCTTTTTTTGCGCATAAGCGGCGGTATGCTTTCGGGCAAATCAAGCCGCGCGTCCGCCTCACACAGGACCACCCCGCCCGGGCGCATTTTTTCGGCCAGCAGTTTCAGGCAATCAGCCAGCAGGCCGGCCGCGTAAGGCGGGTCGAGAAGCGCGATGTCAAACACGCCCCGCTCCAAACCTTTCAGATAACCGACCGCGTCGGTGGGCATAATTTTTGCGTTTTGCCAAGGGCCGCTGGTCTCCAGGTTTTTGCGCAGGACAGCCAAGCTTTCCCGCGCGTTTTCGACAAAGACACACTGGCCTGCCCCGCGCGAGAGCGCCTCAATCCCCATCTGTCCTGTCCCTGAGAACAGGTCGAGCACGCGCGCGCCGGGGGTCTCAAACTGGATAATGCTAAAGGCTGCTTCTTTAACTCTGGCCGAAGTTGGGCGGGTATTCCAACCCTGTGGGGCTTCCAGCCTGCGCCCCCTGGCCAAACCTGTGATTACCCGGATATCGCACGCCCCCTTAGCCAAATCTTTGCGCATGGTTGCGCACCAAATCTATTATGCGCAAAAACCCCGCGCTTGTCAACTTTCTTTTAGGCAATAATCAGGGAAATTAAGGCAGGCGCAGGAAATCATACACCGCCTGTGCGGTTTTGACGGTCATACCCGGTGCGGCGGCCAAGTCTTCGACAGTGGCAGTGCTGAGCGCTTTTTGCGTCTTGAAGTGCTTTAAGAGCGCGGCCGCCCGCTTTTCGCCGATCCCGTCAACCTGGGTTAGCCGCAGGGTGAAACTGCCCTTCTTGTGCTTTTGCTGCATAGTGCTCAGGGCAAAGCGGTGCACTTCTTCCTGAATTTTTGTGACCAGCGCAAAGGCGCTCTTACCGGAGGTAAACGCGATCTCGCCCCCCGTTTGGGCGATTGCCCGCGTCTTGTGTTTGGTATCCTTGACCATCCCAAAGACCGGGATATCCAGCCCCATTTCCTCCAGAATCGGCTTGACTGCCGAGACATGTCCCTGTCCGCCGTCCAGCAAAATCAAGTCAGGCAGCTTGCCGAAACCTTTGCCGCTCTCTTTTTCTTCGAGGTAGCGGTTTAGGCGGCGGGTGAGCACTTCGCGCATACTGGCGTAATCGTCCGGGCCGGTGACCTCTTTGATGTTGAACTTCTTGTAGGCCGACTTGAGCGGGCGTCCGTTCTCAAACACGATCATCCCGCCGACCATCGTCTGACCGGCGTAGTTTGAAATATCGTAGGCTTCGATGTAATCGGGCGTTCGCGAAAGCCCGAGCAGGCGGGCCAGTTCGTCCAGCGCGGCCAGCTCCCGGCCGGTTCGCTCGATCTTGTGCGCAAGCTGCTGGGCGGCGTTTGCCCCGGCCATCTTGACCAGCCGCAACCCCTCCCCCCTGGCGGGGATGTGCAGCACCGCTTTCTTTCCCCGGTGTTCGCGCAGATACCGCTCGATCAGCGCACTGTCCTCACACTGCCCGTCCAGCAGGATACTGCCGGGAATATCCGTCCCGCCCTGTCCATAGTATGAGAGGATGAGTTCTCCGCGCGCGGCAGACAGCTCTTCGATTTCGCCCAGCTGGAAAGTTTGTTTGTCCACCAGGCGCTGGCCGCGAATCTTTAAGATGACCGCGCAACTCTCTTTCCCGTTTTGTAAAAGCGCGAGCACGTCGGCGTCCTCACTTTTGGTGAAGACGACGTTTTGCTGGTCGGCCATCCGCTGGATCGCCCGCATCCGGTCGCGGTAAAACGCCGCCTTTTCGAAATCCATTGCCTCGCTGGCGGCCAGCATCCGCGACTCTAACAGCTCAAGTGAACCGCTCGCGCCCTGGGTGATGAACTCGACCGCCTGCTCGATGATTTCCGAAAAACGCTCCTTGCTTGTCCGGCCGTTGCACAGCCCGATACACTGCTGGATGTGGTAATTGAGGCAGGGGCGGCCTTTGCGAAAATCATCCGGGAATTTTCGCTTACAGGTGGGCAGCATAAACGCCTTATTGACTTCGTCCACCGTTTGGCTGACAACAAAAGAGGATATATAGGGTCCAAGCCACTTTGCGCCGTCGCTGACCAGCTGTTTTTCTGCTGAGATGCGCGGGTATTCGTCCGCCGAAACTCGCAGGTAATGGTAACCCTTGTCGTCTTTGAGCAGAATGTTGTATTTGGGCTGGTACTGTTTGATCATGCTGCACTCAAGCACAAGGGCCTCAAACTCACTGGCCGTTACAATGGTTTCAAAGTCGCGGGTGGCGTGTACCTGGCGCAGTGTCTTTTCCGGGTGTTTTTCGATGCTGCGGAAGTAACTGCTCACCCGGGTGCGCAGCGCCTTGGCCTTGCCGACATAGATGATCTGCCCGGCGCTGTCCCGCATCAGATAAACGCCGGGGTCACCCGGCAATTGCCGCGCTTTTTCGCGCAGCCCCTTGATGTGATCAAAGCTCACAACGCGCACACCTCCCATCGGCAAGCTGCCGGCGCCGACACTGTAATCTCACAAGTGGGATTACAGTGATTTCTACGCACGGCCTTGCACAAATTTTGATCAAGCTTCTTACCAAATGAAAAATTGCGCCGCCATTAAACTTGGCGACGCAATGCGCTGTAAAAATATTCGCTGTTATTCGGCAAAGCCGGATTCAACGAGCTTTACCAGACCCTCGACCGCCAGCTCTTCGTCCGGGCCGTCAGCAATGATTTTAATGCCGGTGCCGCCGACAATCCCCAGTGAGAGCACACCCAGCAGGCTTTTGGCATTTACACGGCGCTCTTCTTTTTCTACCCAGATGGACGACTTAAACTCGTTGGCTTTTTGGATAAAGAATGTCGCCGGCCGCGCGTGAAGGCCTACCTGGTTTTGAACGGATACTTCTTTAACAAACATGACAGATACTCCCTTAGTCTTAGTGTGATATTGATTTATCCGGTGAAGTAAGCCCCACCGATATGCGCGGACACTGTGCGCCGCTTGTTATCGCCGGGTACTCTGCACCGGCTGTTCATGGTGTACCGTGGCCCCATACAAGCTGTTCCAGATTTGTTCTATGTAATTATAACACATTCCCGGCCTACGTCAACACAGTTTGGCGGTGTGGGGGAAAAATTTCTAAAATTTTGCGTAGTTTCCAACATCCATGATTGATTCCGATCCACGATTGTATGATATCTACATAAATTCGTTAAAATTGTATCTACTATCACAATCGGTTGGCTGTTGTTAACCGACTGTGATAAAGTAGTATATGATTGGGACAAGCAAAGCGGGAAGTAAGTTCGCAACTTTAATTTTTGCGCCGGCGAAAAAGTTGATTCCAATACACAGGACAATGGCGTAACCGGTCATACTGAACAAGTCAAGCAGATGGTCGGTGACAAAGGGGTAAATGGCTTCGGCCAGCAGGGTGATCCCCCCCTGTAAGATCAGCACCGGTATAAACGAAAAGAGTACGCCGATCCCCAGGGTTGAGGCGAGAACAATCGAGATGACAAAGTCGAGCATACTTTTGATATAAAGCAGGCTGGCATCACCCAACAAACCGTCCTGCAAAGGGCCGATCACGGCCAATGCACCGATGGGAAAAATAAGTGAAGCGGCTACAAACCCCTTGGCAAAGCCGTCTGCGCCAAAGCGGTTCTCGATTTTTTTGGCGAAGATGTTCACCCGGTCTTCGATTTTTAGCAGCTCACCGGCCGCGCACCCCAAAACCATGGCCACCAGCAGCAGCAGCCCGCCTGACGAGTTGAGCGCCCCGCTGACCGGGTCTACCATAAACATCGCGCCGATCATCCCGTTGATGGAGATGACCGCAATGACCACTCCCTGTACCTTGACCACCGAACTGCTCATTTCCTCGGAGATGCCTTTTTTCAGGGCGACCCCGATCAGGGACCCGGCGGCGATTGCCCCGACATTTACCATGGTTCCAATCACTTTGCAGCCCGCCCTTCGTCATTTTCAATCGCGGAAAAATACCCGGCCAGAAAGAGCCTGTCCCGGGCGGTCAGGGTGGCTTTCTCCATCAGGTCGGGGCGGTTCTTTACTGTGGTGAGAAGGGATTGTTCCCGCCGCCAGCGCTCGATGTTGGCGTGATGGCCGGTAATCAAAATTTCGGGGACACACCGCCCCCGCCAGTCAAAAGGTTTGGTGTAGTGGGGCGCTTCGAGCAGGCCGTCTGCGGCCAGGCTTTCTTCCTGCCAGCAGCTTTGGTCGGAGAGCACCCCCTCACACAAACGCGCGACTCCATCGGCAAGCACGAGCGCGGGCAATTCCCCCCCGGTCAGCACATAGTCGCCGATGCTCAGCTGCTCGTCCACCAGCTCGTCGATCAGCCGCTGGTCGACCCCCTCGTAGTGGCCGCAAAGAATCCCGATCCGCGGGAGCTGGGCCAGCTCGGCTACCCGAGCCTGGGTTAAAAGCTTGCCTTTTGGCGTCATATAGATCAGATGGGGGCGCGGGCTTTCGCCCTGCGTGACCGCTTCCCAACAGCGGTAAATCGGCTCGGCGGTCATCAACATCCCTTTCCCGCCGCCGTAAAGGGTGTCGTCGGTGCGGCGGTGCTTGTCCGGGCTGTAATCGCGGATCTGGTGGCAGTTCACCTCGATTTTGCCCGCCGCCTGTGCTCGCCCGATGATGCTTTCGCCCATCACCCGCTCGCACATATCGGGGAAGAGGGTGAGGATGTCAATCCGCATTGTCAAACAATCCTTTCAATGGGCGGATGCGCATCACGCCGCTTTGGGTATCCGTCTCGATTATCACATCTTTAATGGCCGGGAACAGCCGCTTGACTTCGTCCGGCCCGGTCAGCTCGTAAACATCGTTTGCCCCGGTAAAGAAGACGTCGGTCAGCCTGCCGTATTCTTCGCCGCTGTCCGCGTCGCGCACAGCCAACCCGATCAAGTCTTGGACAAAGTACTCGCCGTCTTCGAGAATGTCCTCATCCCGGTCGATGTAGAGCACTTTGCCCCGCAAAGCCAGCGCGTCGTCAATGCTCTCGACGCCGCCCAGCTTCAGGATCAGCATATTCTTTTGCGCCCGCGCCCGCGCGATGGGATAAGGTTTTTTATCCGACCCCAGGTAGACGGTTTCAAAGTTACAGAGAAAGTCGGGGGAATCTGACCAGGGCTGGACTTTGACCTCGCCGTGCAGGCCGTGTGTGGTCACGATTTTTCCACATTCCAGATATTGTTTTTGCATGTTTGGGTTTCCTCGTTTTACTATACATAGTATTGACAGCGTATATTTTGGATTGCTATCATAAAAGTACAGGGGCAGCCGTGTGTGGACGGCTGGCTGAGTTGGTAAGTATCCATGGCTTCGCCCCCTCCCTATCCCAAGATAAGGCAAGCCAACCGCCGCTCGGGACATTATACCATGAGCGTAGCCATGGTATAATTGGCCATCGCCGTGAGCGCGGCTATTAAAAATCTGTATAATGTTCACGCCTTTCAGTGAACATTATACCATATAAAATGAAGTTTGTGGTATAAAAAGTCGGCTGCCATTTACTTGACAACCGGCGCGAATGTTCATATAATAAAAGTAGCAAAGGTAGCCGCCTGACGGTTGCCAAGCCGTCGAATAGTGACCGCCTAGCTTCCTAGGGCAGGGGCGGTCACTTTTTTATGTCAAAAAGTGCTATGATTAACATTGCCAGAGTCATCGCAAACATTGCGCACTCATATGTTATCATATGCCTCACCCCCTTTCGGAGGGCTTGGCCAACAACCGCCGCGCTCTACCTTCGCCTTTGTAATTGTAGCACAGTTAACGCCTGCCTGCAAGGACACGCTTACCAACCAAAATAAAGAAGCCTGTGGCAAACGCTGCCACAGGCTTTGTAGTCTAATCGATTTCGACGACAGCTTTTTCGCCGGTGCGGCTGGCGGCCGAGCGGACAACTGTGCGGATCGCTTTTGCGATTCTGCCTTGCTTGCCGATCACACGCCCCATATCGTCCGGCGAGACGCTGATGTGATAGACCACGACACCCTCGTCGTCCGGTTCCGCCTTTGTGATGTTTATGTTCTCTTTGTCCTCTACCAAACCTTTAACAATCTCTGCAATTAACTGTTCCATCCAAAACGCTCCTCTTCGGGGGTTGCCGCTCCCCCGGCCGGGCAACTTTCCGGGCTGGGGGAGACTTCTGTTTCATTGCCTGTCAGTGAAAGAGCTTTGCTTGGCTTAAACGATGTTGTGCTTTTTTAAAAGCGCACGGACAGTGTCGGTGGGCTGTGCGCCGTTCTCCAGCCATTTTTTGACTTTCTCCCCGTCAATTTTAACCAGGGAAGGTTCTTTGGTGGGGTCGTAGTAGCCGATTTCTTCAATGAACCTGCCATCTCTGGGGTAGCGGGAATCAGCCACTACAACGCGGTAAAAGGGTGCTTTTTTCGCGCCCATTCTGCGCAGTCGTATTTTTACAGCCATAACTTCTGTTTCACCTCCATAATCTTCAGTGTGTTGGCGGCCGGCTAAACAAAGCCGCGGCCGCTTTATCGAAAGGGAAAACCCATTCCGCCCATACCACCCATTCCGGGTATGCCGGTCCGGCGCTTCTTTTTGCCGGTGCCGGTCTTGCCGGTCATCATCTTAAACATCCGCTGCATTTCGCGGTACTGTTTAAGCAACCGGTTTACGTCCTCGACCTGTGTACCCGAACCGGCGGCGATCCGCTTTTTTCGGCCGGGGGTGATGATGTCCGGCTTTCGGCGCTCACCCCTGGTCATCGAGCCGATGATGACTTCCATCTGTCTCAGGTTTTTTTCGCCCGCTTCGGTCTCTTCTTCGCTCAGTTTTCCACCCACACCGGGGATCATGCTGAGCAATGATTCGAGCGAGCCCATCTTGCGCACCTGGCGCATCTGCTCGACCAAATCTTCTAAGTCGAACTTGTTTTTTTCCAGCTTGTCGGCAATGTGTTGTGCCTGTTTTTCGTCGATGTTCTGCTGTGCTTTATCGATGAGTGTGAGTACGTCGCCCATCCCGAGGATTCGGGAGGCCATCCGGTCGGGGTGGAAAGGCTCAAGGGCGTCCAACCGCTCGCCGGTACCCACAAACTTGATCGGCTTGCCGGTGACCGCTTTGACTGAAAGGGCCGCGCCCCCGCGGGTATCGCCGTCCAGCTTGGTCATGATCACGCCGGTAATTCCCAGGGTCTGGTCAAAAGTCTGCGCCACGTTGACTGCATCCTGGCCGGTCATCGCGTCAACCACCAGCATAATCTCGTGCGGCGAGACGGTCGATTTCATATTCTGCAGCTCGTCCATAAGCGCTTCGTCGATGTGCAGGCGGCCTGCGGTGTCGAGTATCACGATGTCGTTGCCGTAATCGCGCGCGTGCAGCACCGCCTTTTTGGCGATGGTAACCGGGTTTTCGGTGCCCATCTCGAAGACGGGGGCGTTTACCCGCTCGCCGACAATCTTGAGCTGATCAATCGCGGCAGGGCGGTATATGTCACAGGCAACCAAAAGCGGGCGCCTGCCCATTTTTCGGTAATACCCGGCCAGCTTGGCCGAATGGGTGGTCTTACCCGAACCCTGAAGCCCGCACATCATGATGATGGTGGGCGGCTTGTTTTGGAGCTTGATCCCATCGTGTTCGGAGCCCATCAGGGCGGTCAGCTGGTCGTCGATGATTTTGATGATCTGCTGGGCGGGGGTTAAGCTGTCCATGACTTTCGAGCCGATTGCCTCTTCGGTTACGGCGGCGATAAAGTCTTTGGCGACCTTGTAGTTGACATCCGACTCAAGCAGGGCGATTCGAACTTCCCGCATCACTTCTTTGATGTCGGCTTCTTTGACCTTGCCCTTGCCCCTGAGCTTTTTAAACGTAAGCTGTAATTTGTCGCTCAAGCCTTCAAACGCCATTCGGTCACCCCCCTTTTTTCAATTAACAATTGACAGTGTACAATTGACAATGAATGTGTCGCTTTGCGATTTATTTAAATTAAGTCCGCTTGCGGACACAAAATTGTTTACTGTATTCACCACGAAATTTCGTCTGTTAAGTCCATAATGCGCTGGGCGCGGTTCCAGAATGCGCCGCCGCCCGCTACCCGGGCGCTTTCTTCCTGGATATAGCTGGCCTGCTCGGATATTTCGTCCAGCGATTTTTGAATCCCTACAAAGCGCGCGTGCAGACCCATCTTGGTCTCACATTCAACCAGCTGTGACTCGGCCCGTTTGATTGAGTCGCGAACACCCTGCCGGGTAATCCCCGAATGTTCGGCGATTTCGGCCAGTGAGAGGTCTTCGTTGTAATACCATTCGGCCACTTCCCGCTGTTTTTCGGTCAGCATACCGCCGTAATAGTCAAGCAGAACGGAAATCTTCAAATTCTTGGGCACGGCCAGTCCTCCCACATATAGCTGAGCTTGTTCCATGCAAAAAGAGCTTTTGCCGCCGATGTTCTGCCACAATCCTGCCTCAGTATACACGAAGGAGCCCGACCTGTCAAGTCTTTTTGCTTTACAGTCAAACATTTTGATCCCGCCGGTTCGACAAGTTTCAGCCACGTTTCCGGGTATAGTTAAGATGAGATGGTAGAAATTGGAAGTTTCTTGCCGGAGGGATTGGGATGCAAAACAAAACAGACATGGTCGGCATATCGCCGCTTGAACATCTGCGGCAGTTTGCCGGGCGAAAAAGCGCGCTGTTGGGCATTTTTGGCGCGGGGCTGGGCGGGCTTATACTCTCACAGGGGGTTTTGTTCGGCTCGGTGGCGCCTTTTGGGGTGGCGCTGGTGGCCGCGCTGAGCGGGGCAAACGCGATGGGCGCGGCTTTGGGTGCGATTGCCGGTTACATAGTTTTGCACGGGCCTGCTTTTGGGATTCAATATCTGGCGGCCATTCTTCTGGTTTTGGCGGCCGGCTGGCTGTTTGCCGGCCGGATCAAAGACGAGGACCGCCGCCCGCTGTTTTCTGCGCTTACCTGCTTTCTGGGGTTGGCAATCAGCGGCGGGGCGCTGTTGGTATTGGGCGACCCCACTTTGTTTGACGTTGTTGTACGGGTGGCCGAAATCTTTTTGGGCTGCGGCGCGGCTTACTTTTTTGGGCGCTCACTGCTCGCGCTGGGGGGCGGACTGCTTGGCGCGAACCGGGCTGAGGTCTCCTGCCTGATCATTGCCGGGTGCGTTGTGCTGATGGCTTTCTCCCCGATTGTGGTGGTTGGGCTGAGTGTTGGGCGGATTTTGGGCGTGCTGATGATCTTGGTGGCCGCGCGGCATGGCCGGGAGGCGGGCGGCGCGATCGCCGGCATCTCGGCGGGGGTGGCGGTGGCATTGGTCAGCGGGGATTACAGCTATGTGGTCGGAGCGTACGCGTTCGGCGGGCTGGCGGCCGGCCTGTTCGCCCAGTTCGGAAAAATCGCGGGGGCTTCCGCCTTTATTGTGATTAACACCGGTGTGTCTCTCCTGACCATGGAGGTGGCTGGGGCGAACGCGGCCATCTACGAAGTTTTCGCGGCCAGTGTGCTCTTTATGGCTATCCCCGGCGGTGTGATCTCTCGGCTGGCCATGCGCAGCCTTCCGGCAAGTGTGGGAGAGACCGACGGACAAGCCGTCCTGCGCGAGCGGCTGGAGGACTATGCGGCCGCGCTTTCTGAGATCGGCCAAACCACCCGCGAGGTCAGCGAAAAGCTCTGTAAGCTGGAAAGCCCCGACCCGGACGAGATCACCCGGCGAGTGGCCGCCCGAGTCTGCGTCGGCTGCGGGATGTCGGCCTCCTGCTGGCAGCTGCGCAGTGAAACCACACTCCCGGCCATGCGCGAGGCCATTACACTCCTGCGCAAAGAGGGGATCATCTCCCGCGAAAAAATGCCCCGCCACTTCTTGCAGGGGTGCTGTCGGCTGGACGAGCTCATCCGTGAATTGAGCGGGCAGTTCATCGCTTACACAGCCAGGGAAAATGTCCAGCGCAAGGTCGGGAAAGTCCGGTCGGTGCTGATTGATCAATTTGAGGGGATCGCGCAAATGCTGGGTGAGCTTTCGGACGAGCTTTCCGCCTCCCGACCGCTCGAACCTGAAAAAGCCGGGCAGATCGAAGCTTATTTCGCTTGTCTCGGTCTGCGGATTCACCGGCTTTCCTCCACGGTTGACCGGTATGGCCGAATCAAAATCGAGCTGTGCATCCCCGGCTTTCAGATCGGGCGGCTGAGCAAAACCAAGGCGACCCTTGACTTGTGCGCGATTTTAGAAACCGACTTTGACCTGCCTGAAGCGGTTACCCGCGAAAAGCTTGTCACCCTGACCTTTTGTGAAAAGGCGACATACACAGTCGAGGTGGGCGGTTATCAGCTGACCGGCGGAAAGAGCCGGCTTTGTGGGGACGCGTATGACTGCATCAAAAATAAGGGCGGACAAGCCCATCTCATCCTGTCGGACGGGATGGGCAGCGGGGGCAGTGCGGCGGTGGATTCGACCATGGCCTGTGACCTGCTCATCAAGCTGGTCAAGGTTGGGGTCAGCTACGACGCCGCGCTCAAGATGGTCAACTCGGCGCTTCTCATCAAGTCGGGGGAGGAGTCACTGGCCACCATCGACGTCTGCGCCCTTGACCTGTTTACCGGCAAAGCAAATTTTTTCAAAGCCGGGGCCGCGCCGACCTTTATCATCAAAGGCGGCAAGGCCGGGTATCTCGAAAGCGCCTCCCTGCCCGCCGGGATTCTGCACGGGGTTGCGTTCGAAAAAAGCAGCGTCACCCTGCACGATGGGGACACCGTGGTTATGGTCAGCGACGGGGTGACCGGCACCGGCACGGACTGGGTCAAATCGGAGCTGGGCAGCCTGAAAGACACGGGGGTTCAGCGCCTGTGTGAACAGCTGGCCATCACAGCAAAAACCCGAAGAACCGAAAGCCGGGGAGATGATATAACCGTAGTGGCGGCGATGCTCAAAAAATAGTTGGTTATAAACAAGACGGGGCCGGGCACTTTGAGCGCCCCTGCCCCGCTTTGCCGGAGATCCCGAAAAAATAGCGCGCATGAGGGAAGACCCTCACACGCGCCAGAAAATGGCGTTGATTCCAAACGGCTTGAAAATCATTTTAAAAAAGTGTATAATGATTTTGCCGTGTGGAAGTGGAAGGGTGGTTGTGTTTAAACGTTTGTCACCTTTTCCCGTTGCAAGGTGTTCCCGCACCTGCAACGGCCATGCGGCCCCTTTTTCGGAACCTCTAAGGCCAGTATACCGCCTATTGGGTAAAATGTCAATTGATGTCGAAAATTAATGAACAGCAATAAGAAGTCGCTTCGCGATGATTGTCTAAAATCAATCGCGAAGCGATACTTTATATCGTCAACTATGCATTTTCAACTGACTACAACGCGGCCGGGATATCCACATCCGGCACTTCAATCCGTTTGACCGTCGCGCCCAGTGAGCGGAACTTGTCAACCACATCCTCGTAGCCGCGCTCGATGTGGAAGATGTCCTCGATCTCGGTCTCGCCTTTGGCGGTCAGTGCGGCGATCATGAGCGCCGCGCCCGCCCGCAGGTCGGTTGCTTTGACTTGGGCGCCGGTCAGCCGCTCGACCCCCTGCACCACGGCGACTTTTCCGTCTACCTGGATGTTCGCGCCCATTCGTGCCAGCTCATCCACATAGCGGAAACGGCTGTCCCAAATGCCTTCAGTGACCACGCTTGTGCCCTCGGAAAGCGCGAGCATGGCGGTCATCTGCGGCTGCATATCGGTCGGGAAGCCGGGATGTGACATGGTTTTGATGTTGGTGGGCAGAACCGGGCCTTCCCGCCGAACGCGGATGCTGTCGTCGTATTCCTCTACAATCGCGCCCGCGTGGATCAACTTGTTCGAGACGGATTCCATATGCTTGGGGATTACGTTTTGAACCAGAACATCCCCGCCGGTGGCCGCCGCCGCGATCATGTATGTGCCCGCCTCAATCTGGTCGGGGATGATCGAGTACTCAGCCCCGCGCATAATATCCACCCCGTGGATTTTGATCACGTCGGTTCCCGCGCCGCGGATATCCGCGCCCATCGTGTTGAGGAAGTTTGCAAGGTCGACGATGTGCGGCTCTTTGGCTACATTTTCGAGGATGGTCAGCCCTTTTGCCCGCGCCGCGGCGAGCATCACGTTGATGGTCGCGCCAACCGATACCACGTCAAAATAAACGTGTGAGCCGATAAGGCTGCCTTCAAGGGAAGTGTTGATCACGCCGTGGTCGATGGAAACGCTCGCACCCAGGCTTTCAAACCCCTTGATGTGCTGGTCGATCGGCCGGACACCCAATGAGCATCCGCCCGGCATGGAAACGCTGGCCTGGCCGCAGCGGCCGATCAGCGCACCCAAGTAATAGTAAGAGGCGCGAAGATGCCGCGCAAGCTCGTAAGAAACATATGGATTTGTGATGTTTGTGGTATCTATCTCAACGGTTCTCTTGTCGTGAAAGGCAACGTCCGCGCCCATCTCAGCCAGAACCTTTAACAGTATGCTCACGTCACTGATGTTGGGCACATTGTGAATGACACAGCGCCCTTTGGCAAGAATAGTGGCGGGGATAATCGCGACCACGGCGTTCTTTGCGCCGCCTATAGTTACTTCCCCGCTCAGCCGTGCACCGCCCTGCATAATAAATTTCTCCAAAAGCATATCTTCCTTTGCGGTATGATAAACAGTTGACAATACAGAATGAACCACTGTCAACTGAACTCTCAGTCTTTGGGTATTATAACACATATGTGTATAATCGCACATCAAAAAGCCGGCTGCCGCTTTAGCAGCGAGGTGTTGGCGCAAATATAATATCTACGTCTCACAATAGATATTATAACACATTTTTCCTAAAATAAAAGCACTAATTAACTAAATTTGCGTCACGGCCGATTGCCTTAGTTAGTTTATCCTGTGTTCATAAGCGCAAATCCGGGCAATTCATTACAATATAGTGACAAACGGTTGTACCCCGCATTTTTGATTGGAACATCTTGAGATTTTTTCCTTATACTGGTAAGAGAAATTACTGTAGGAGGTGTAATAATGGGATGGAATAAGAGCCCGGATCAGTCGCGGTGTTGTTGCCGTCGGGTTTGTGCGCCGGTTTGCTGCCCGGTTTGTGGCCGGCCGTGTACGCCTAATCATAGGCGCTCGCATACGCCACAGCCCTGCCCGCCTGCGCAAGCCGCGCCGGATGAATGCCAAGATTTACCAGATTGTGTGGAGGAAGAGGTATTGACCGAGACGGAGGATGAGCTCGACCAGACACTGATCGAAGAAGAGCCGCTTATCGAAGATTTTGAGGGCAGTTACTGCGACTTTCCGCGCACAGAAGAAATCGAGCCCCAATCGCTTGGGGTTGCCGAAGTTGAGTCCCCAATCATGGGTCCTACTGCGGCGGATGATGTTTTTGCCGCCGGCGCAGACTTGGGTGATGCGCTTCCCCGAGACTTACATTAGGCCGCTACATACTCTCCATGTGAGGAGCAGCACGGGCTTAGGCTGGTGTTGCTCTTTATATTTTGGGGCCGGTTACTTTTTTGCCGTAAGCGCACAAGTGGCTGGCGCAACAGGCCGGGCAATCGGGGGTTCTGGCCTTGCAGACCGCGCGGCCGTGTAGAACCAGGCGGTGACAGAAGTCATTTGATTTTTCGGGCGGCAGGATCGCCCGCAACTGCTTTTCGACGATATTTGGGTTTTTTGAGTCGCTCAATCCCATTAGGTTTGTGATTCTAATGCAGTGGGTGTCACAGACGACGGCGGGTTTTCCATAGACGTCGCCGACGATTAGATTTGCGGTTTTACGGCCTACGCCGGGGAGTTTTAACAGCTCGTCGATTTCGTCCGGGACTTTTCCCGCGTACTTTGTCAGCAGCATTTCGCAGGCGGCTACTATGTCTCTTGCTTTTGTGTTGCCCAGGCCACAGGGGCGGACGATTTCGGCTACCTCGCTTGCGTTTGCTTTTGCCAGGCTTTCTAAGGTCGGGTATTTGGCGAATAGGTGCGGGGTGGTTTGGTTTACACGCTCGTCGGTGCATTGGGCGGCCAGCCTTACCGCGATTAGCAGGCGGTAGGGTTCTATGTATTCCAGTGAACAAAGGGCTTCGGGGTAGTGGTCTTCCAGGGATTTTACGATTGCGCCGGCGGTTTGTTTTTTGGTCACTTGGGTTGTCTCCTTTGGGTGGGTGGCTTCTTTGCTTTATCTCTCGGACTTTAAGGACTTTAATCGGAATCTCCGATGGAAATGAAATGGGCGCTCCGCCCCATACCCCGGGTTACTCTTTTTGCTTGCCCAAAAAGAGTAACCAGAAAAAGGGCACTTAAGGGGGGCAGGGGGCTCGCCCCCAGCTGGCCCCCCTTAAGAATCCCC
>WRBI01000044.1 GCA_009784625.1 Oscillospiraceae bacterium
ATGAGCGCCCATACAGCGAAGAGTCTCAGCGGAATACATATAGTATTCCTTCCTCCTCCGCCTTGAAATGCTCGAAAATTCACTCAAAATCCGTGCATTCCCATTTGTGTCAACACACCCTAGTTTTCCTTGTATGATTTGCCTGTTTTGGCGCAAACTATCTGAGTCACCAAAAGTCCCCAGTAAGAACGGAGGAATTTATTTGAAGGCACTCAGAATAACGATAACACTCATGCTCATACTCGCGCTGCTGGCCGGCTGCGCGGCCAGGGCCGGCAATCCGATCGTTGAGGTCACCCCGCCGCCCGGTTACCCCGAGGCTGAAGACTTCCAGCCGATTCCGCCCATCATAGGCGGGGACGTATCGCCCGTGCCAATGCCGTACGAAGATGAGGGCGACCACGAGCAGGCAGTCGCCGCTGTCATCAGCATCGATTTTGCGGACATCGCCGACCTGGATACGCAGGGACGCGGCTGGGGCCACGGGGGACCGGTAGATGAACACAACCGCTCGACCGGTGCCCTGCTCTTTCAACAGCGGTACGGCCACTTGGACGCGCACTTTATCCGTCCCGATTCGGACAAGATTTACTTCACATTTGACCAAGGCTACGAGTACGGCTTTACCCCGGTCATTTTGGATACTTTGCGGGATAAAGGCGTGCCCGGCGCGTTCTTTTTGACCATGCACTTTGCCCAAAGCCACCCCGACCTAGTGCAGCGGATGATCGACGAGGGGCATGTGCTGGCCAACCACTCGACCGCCCACCGAAACTTCCCGACCATGCCGCTTTCTGAGGCGATGGACGATGTGCTAAAACTGCACGAGTATATCCTTGAGAACTTTGGCTATGAGATGACCCTGTTCCGATTCCCCGAGGGTGCGTTCAGCGAACAGACTTTAGCACTGCTTCAAAAAATCGGATACCAATCGATCTTCTGGTCGTTCGCTTACCGGGACTGGGAAATCGACAACCAGCCGCTGACCATCGACGCCATCAACCGAATTACCGGGGCGGTACACCCCGGCGCGATCTACCTCTTCCACTCAGTTTCGCGCACCAACTCCGAAGTTTTGGGCGAAGTGATCGATATCATCCGCGCGCAGGGGTTCGAGTTCGCGCGGCTTGAGCTTTAAAGCTTTACCCGCGGTTCTTCATATACAAAACAAACGCCTCCCACGGCCATCGGGAGGCGTTTGTTTGGTCAGCGGGGCAGTGATTTCAGCCCGCTGCCCAGCATTTCGTCATACAGGTCGGTCCGCCGGTCACGGAAGACCACGTTCATATTGTTCATATGCAGCCTTCTCGCCGCCATCAAGTTAACGGTGGCGACTAAGACCTCCTCTTTGTCTTCGCTGGCCGGCCCGGCTCGGTACCAGCCGTCTGTCCCGACAATACAGCTCATCCCCGGGAACTCGCATCCCCGCTCAATCCCGACCCGGTCTGCCGCGACCACAAACATGTTGTTGCACCCGGCATTTGTCATACAGAGCTGCGGCCCAAGCGTTTTGGCCGGGCCGTCTATCTCAACCACCCAGTTGGTCGGGCAGAGCACAACGTCCGCGCCCATCAGCGCAAGCAGCCGAAAGCTTTCAAAGTACCACATGTCGTTGCAAATGAGCATCCCGATCCGCCCGATGGGTGTCTGGAATACCTGGTGGCCAAGATCCCCCGGCTCAAAGAAAACTTTGTCGTCCTCCCAAAGGTGAAGCTTGCGATGTTTGCCGATAAAGCCGTCCGGCCCGACCAGCACGCAACTGTTGTAGGCCTTGCCGTCTTCACCCATTTCACCCAACCCGCCCGAGATGTAAACGCCGCGCTCTTTCGCGATTTCCATCCAGGCCTGTGTGGTCGGCCCTTCGGGAACTTTTTCCATCAGCGAAAAGCACTCTTCCCGGGTGTTGAACACATAGCCGGTGTTGCAGAGTTCAGGCAAAGTGATCACATTTGCACCCTGGTCGGCCACCTTGCAAATCAGCTCGATGGTGCGCTTTACGTTTTCTTCTTTTTGGCCGAATTGGGGGTCAAACTGGATAGCCGCCAGCGTGACCATACTCTCTTGGTTTATTAGCTTGTCTTTTGCCAATGTAAACCCTCCCCGTCATCTGTTTATTTACGCTTGCTTAGGTATTGATCCAGATTCCTTGCCAATGCAGCAAAGTCGACGTTTGAGGGTGCTTTTTTACCGATTGGGTTTGTGACAACGTCGGCGATGTTCTGCGCATACTCTTTCGGGTTGCCGGGCGCGTTGCCCAGCCGTTTGAGCAGGGGCGCGTCCTTAAAACTGTTCGCGAAAGGCATTGGGAAGTCATACTCGTACAGGTGTTTGAGATAGTGGTCGATGAACAGCGTACCTTTCTGGCGACAGCGCTCGACCAGATCAAGGTCAAGGGTAACCGTACACATGGTCGGCTCCTGGCCAGCCTCCCAGACAACGTTCCCCTCGGGGCTGACCACCATTGAATTGCCGTAAAGGTGAATGTCGCCGAAAAAACCGGTGCCGTTGGTTGAAACCAGATATGCCTGATTCTCAAGCGCGCGGGCAAAGTGCAGATGCTTGTTGATCAGGTAGAGTTCTTGCGGGTCCATTGTCAGTTTAACCAGTACTTCAGCACCCATCAGGGTCTCATTCCGCGAGATTTCAGGGAAGTTCAGGTCATAGCAGATCTGCACCCCGATTTTGGTCTCTTTTTCGGGGATGTCGAAGACCAGGTATTCCCGGCCGGGCGCGGAGTAAGCTTCAGCCGGCCGCCAGGGCGCCATCTTTCGGTATTTGCCGATCATCTCGCCTTGCGGATTAAAAACCACCGCTGTGTTGTAGGTGACGTTTTCAGGCAACTCAGGTGATGATTCGGACAGGCTGCCTGGGATAAAGTAGATGCCGTGACGCTTAGCGATCCCGGCAAAGTAATCGGTAATCCTGCCCGGAATGGCCTCGGGCGTACAGGCCGAAATACTCTCGACCCCAATGACCAGGTCGGGGCGGTGAAAACTGCGCATGATGGCATCTGTTTTCTCTTCTAAAAAGCGAAAGTTCTCGGCGGTGTCCAGGCCGACCGGCATTTGAATGATCCCAACGTTTAAAAACCGTCCCATAATGGCCTCCTTTGGCATTGCTTGCCGGTTACAGCCGGCTAAGGTGAGCAGCGTTTAACGTACCGCCCATTCTATAATTTCCACGGTATGTTGGGTGCGCGCAGGACTTTCCCGGCAGTGGTACACTCGATTTTGTCGTCGCGAATCGCTATCTTGCCGTTTACGATGACCGCTTTGATCCCCTCGGGGGTGGCGGCCGGGTTGCCGATATGCGCAAACTCGCCGCGCCCGCGCAGCTTTTCAAGGTCGAAGACAACCACGTCGGCATCCATGCCGGGGGTAAGCCGCCCTTTTTGGTCAAGCCCCATCCGCTCGGCTGGGATGGATGTAATCCGTGAGATTGCATCCACTAAGGTAAGCTGGCCGTTTTCAACCACAACTTCGCGTATAAACTTGGGGAAAGTGGTTGTATCTTGAGGATGAATGACCTCTTCGATTCCGATCAGGCCGGAGATGCCCGCGTCGGACGAGCACATCATGTACGGCAGGTCGTAGGCCATAAAAATTTCGTGCGGCTTGCCAATCAGCGCAAGCGCAAGGTCACTCGTTCCGCTGTCCCACGCGTCGCGGTATGTTTCTTTGGTCAGGTACTGGCCGGCGTATTTGCCCGATACCATGTAGATTGAATCGTAGCCGCAGTCCCATCGCTCTTTAAAGCTCTCATCAAAGACCGGGGTCTGGAAGATGGTGACAAAGCTGGTGTACATTCCACTGTCGCAAGAAATATCCAGCCCCTCGGCCACCGCGTCTTCAATCATTTGCAGTGCTTGGGCCATCATCCCAAACCCGAACTGATAGACCACGTGGGAAATAATTACCCCGACGCCAGTCTTGCGCGAAAGATCGATCGCCTCTTTCAGACCGGCCAAGCCGGCCCAGCAATCGGTGCGCACATGGATAGAGACCGGTTTTCCATAGCGAGCGGCCACCCGGCTCAGGCGAACCATCTCTTCGGTGGTCGTACCCTGGGCGTACTCGATCCCGAAGCCAAGCCCGGATGCGCCTGCCTCTAAATCTTCGAGCAATATCTGCTCGGCTTTGACCATCTGCTCTTCGGTCAGCGGGGCGTCCCCGTCGGGCTGACCGGCCCGCTCACGCACAGTTGTGCCGCCAGCCAGCTGGGATTGGTTGAGCACAAAACCGGACTTTTCCAGCTTATCAAAGTAGGCGGGAAAGTCTTTTTGGCCAAATCCGCAGTTGCCGTTGATTACGGTGGTCACCCCCTGGCGGGCGAGCAGCTCACCCATCGCCCGGTTGCCGTCGATGTGGCCGTGAATGTCGATAAAACCGGGCGAAACATACATACCGCACGCATCGACCGTCTCTTTTGCCTCATACGCTTGTCGGGACACTTCGGCGACTTTGCCCTCTTTTAAGTAGACGTTGGCGGGAATCAGCCGCCGTGTGACCGGGTCGATCAACGTTCCGCCAATAATCGCAAGGTCAAACATATTGCGTCTCCTTTCGGTTGAAACCACATGATGACAAAAGAAGCGGACAGCACCATAATCCAGGGCACTGTCCGCTTCTTTGTTTAGATAATCAGTTGCCCCTAGAAGTACATTTGAACAAAGTCAGGGAACCCGGTTGCAACACTGAGAGTTCCGTCGTCTTCAAGGATCATGGGCTTGATCTCGCCGGTATCTGTGAGCGCCAAACAGGCAATCGGAATCTTCGAGTACGTTTTTCCGTCAAGACGGATCCGCGAATCTCTTTCCTCATGCTCTGTGTAGAGCGCCGCCATGCCGGAAGGCGCAGCGATAATCTGGATTATTTTCATTTCTCAACTCTCCTTTGCACTATTATACTTTGAACGCCTTAGCGGTCTCTGCAAGGGATTCATCCAAGCGAGCGAGAACTTTCTCAAGATCTTCCTTGCTGATGACCAGCGGCGGCTCGATCCGGATAACGGACGAGTTGTTCAATGTGCCCGCGGTCATGACCCTGCGCGCAAACATCTCTTTGGCCACGTTGTAACCCATTTCGTCATCAGCGAATTCCATGGCGATCAGAAGCCCGACGCCGCGCACACCTTTGAGGATTTTGGGATACTTCGCACTGAGCTTGGAAAGCTCTGCGAGCATGAACTCGCCTTTCTCTTTGGCCTGCTTGGGCACATCGTGCTCGATCATATAGCTGATGGCAGCCAGCGAAGCCGAGCAGGCAAGCGGGTTGCCGCCGAATGTGGGCGAACCCAGAACCCAGGGATTCTCGATCAGCTCGTCAATCCAGAGGTGGGGCCTTGCGATGATGCCGGTGATCGGCATAACGCCGCCGCCGAAAGCCTTACCGAATGTCATGATATCAGGCACAACATTTTCTTCAGCGCAGCGGAATGTGGCGCCGGTTCTGCCCATACCGGTTTGGATTTCGTCAAAGATCAGGATAATTTTGTGCTTGTCGCAAAGCTCGCGGACAGCTTTGAGGTAGCCGGCCGGCGGGATGATGACACCAGCTTCGCCTTGAACAGGCTCCATGATGACGGCAGCGATTTGCTCGCCGACGGCTTCAAGTTTTTCGACTGTTTTGCGCAGGTCTTCGATGTCGCCAAAGATGGTGTGGGCGACTTGCTGAATCATGGGCAGGAATGGGACGCGGTATTTGCCTTTTCCGCCGACCGAAACAGCACCCAGGCTCTTGCCGTGGAAGCCGCCTACAGTCGAGATATACCAGCGCTTGCCGCTTGCGATTCTGGCCAGTTTGAGAGCCATTTCGACCGCTTCGGCGCCGCCATTGGTGAAGAAGCAATACTGCAAATCACCGGGGGTGATTTCAGCCATGACACTGGCAAGATAACCGCGCAGCGGGTCAACAAGCTCTTGTGAGTGAAGTGCATAGCGGTTGAGTTGTTTTTGCACATACTTGACGATATCAGGGTTTCTGTGTCCGAAGTTGTAAATGCCGAATCCGCCTAAACAGTCGATGAATTCCTCGCCATAAACGTCAGTGAAGTGAGCGCCGGAGCTCTCCCATTCGATGAACGCCGCGTTTGTGGACATCGATTTTCTGTACTCAAGCCAGCCGGGATTGACGTTTGTGTTGAAGTTCTTGATACTGTCTTCAACGATCGTTTTTTTGTCGACTTCCGTCAACTCTGCCTTATCGATATAGCCCAGTACTTTACCCAGTATGTCCTTCGCGTTTTGAACACTCACTATAAAACCTCCAAATATTTTTAAGGGTAAGGCGAAAGGGCACAAAACTTTGGTGCCCCCACGCCATTACTCTTTGTCAAATGGTGAATAGCCTGCCTTCGGGTGGCCGTTACATGAAAGAGCCAGGATAGTAGTAAGACGGATACCACAGTCCCAGAAGCATGATCATACCGGGAATGTAGCCGGTTGTAAAGCTTAAGAAGATACAGAACTTATAAGTGAACTTGGGGGAAATGAAAACTTTGCCAAGGGTAGCCTCCCACCAGATGATGAAGAGGATGATCGTCCACATCAGCCACAGGAATTTGAAGCGCCAGTCAGGATCCAAGACAACCAAGGGGGCAAGTACGGCAGCACACCCGAGTGAGAAGACGCCATATGGACGCGGATCAAGCTTAAGCACAGCGTTAAGGCCTATGAACAGATATACACAACCGAAAAAGAGACCGAGCATACCGTAGTAGTAATTGCTAAAGTAGTGGTTCCAGTTGTGAACATCGTTGGCAAATGCCACAGCATGAGAGTTTGCCAAACCGAGCAGGGGCGGCCAGTTGTGCATGATAAGCACGACAGCAACAATGAAGTTAACAGTGGCCGCGTGTTTGGTACCGCTAAGTCCCCAGCGCAAACCACACATTCCGTTGTTCATCAGGCCGGCGCCGACAATAATCAGCGATACGCCGAAAATGAACCCTCCTATGTCGTACTCAATCGGGAAGTACATGAGATTATTCATTTACACACACTCCTAACCCTCTATAAAATTTACTGTATAAACCTGCAAAATGTTTTGTTGCCTTTCCCCCTCCTTTAAGTCAAGAGATTTATGTCTTCCTGCATCCAGCACCGTGCGCGTGAAGGCGTTTTTATGCCGCTTTCACCATAGATTTGGGCCGATTTTCGCACCTGTTGCAAAGCGCTGACTAAGACTAAAGTTAAAACTATGTTAACACATGAGATATTGTTTGTAAAGCATTTTTATCATTTTTGTGCAAATTCAACGGGCAACACTGTGATTTTTTTACGAATTCGATTTCTATT
Source organism: Oscillospiraceae bacterium (assembly GCA_009784625.1). Lineage (GTDB taxonomy): Bacteria > Bacillota > Clostridia > Oscillospirales > Ruminococcaceae > WRAV01. The sequence goes on from WRBI01000044.1 coordinate 7,295, forward strand.
TTGCGCGTGTTCATTCCTTACTTTGTGCTTGCCTGTTTGCTGTTGGTCATCACTTTTGGGTTGACAGTGTTTGCGGGTCTTTGGTATACTAATAAATATTCACAAATTCTTTCCAGTCTTTACATTATTTCTATCATCGCCTGGCTTTCAGCCCAAAAATTATGAAGGAGGATTGTTCTGTGTACACGATTGATAACAGCAACTTTAAATTTGACAAAAACATCCCGCCCGCGCTCACACTGCCCAGCGGATCGACGGTAAAATTCATTACCAAAGACTGTTTTACCAACCAGATCACCGCTGAAAACTATGAGGACGCGCTGTCGGGTGATTTTAACTGGGATCAGATGAATCCGACCACCGGCCCGCTAAGCATTGAGGGTGCAAAACCGGGCGATGTCTTAAGGGTCGAGATACAGAGCATAGCGCTTACCGGCGAGGATGCCGTACTGATGACCGGCAAAGGCTTAGGCGCCTGTGCAGACCACTTTGACAAGCTGGAAACCCGCGTGGTTAAAGTGCGCGGCGGTGTAGTCGAGTTTTCGCCGGAGATTCAAATCCCCATCCGCCCGATGATCGGGGTGATCGGGGTTGCGCCGCAGGGCGAGCCGATCAACAACGGCTGGCCGGGTGATCACGGCGCGAACATGGACTGCAAAGAGATTATCGAGGGTACAACCCTCTATCTCCCGGTGTTTGTGGAAGGTGGCCTGCTGTCCATCGGCGACCTGCACGGGGTGATGGGGGACGGTGAGTGCTGCGGAACCGGGGCCGAAATGCCGGGTGAAGTGGTGGTCAAAGTCGATCTGCTAAAAGATTGCAAGCTGCCGCTGCCTTTCCTTGAGACCGGCGATCGCTACATAGCCATATATTCGGCTAAAACAGCCGATGACGCCATTCAGGGCGCTGTGCGAAACGGCGTTGACTTCTTGATGGCCAATTATAGTATGTCCCGCTTTGATGCAATCACCCTGGTCTCGCTCGCTATGGATGTGCGCATCTGCCAGATTGTAGACCCGCTGGTCACCTCCCGGCTTGAGATTCCCAAGAAACTGGTAGCCGGGTTTAAAAAGTAAATATAAACAATATGGCGGCAGATCCAATCGATCTGCCGCCATCGCTTTAGTCGGCCATAAAACAGTTTGCGGTGCTCCCGTTCTTTTCCATATAATCAGTTCCCCAAGCACGTATGGCTTCTAAAATCGGTCTGATGCTCTCCCCTAAGTCAGATAACCGATAGTCAACTTTGGGCGGTACAATCGGGTATACCGTCCGGATGACCAGTTTATCCTCCTCGAGCTCCCGCAATTGTTGGGTGAGCATTTTTTGTGTGGCTTGGGGGATCAGCTTCCGCAGTTCCCCAAACCGACGGGTGTGATCCATCAAATGCCAAAGTATGATCGCCTTGTACTTTCCGCCGATGATGTCAAGGGTGGCCACAACCGGGCAGTTTGTGTGGTCACAGTTTAAGTTCATACCACTGTCTCCTTGGGGCGTGTTGATATAAAGCTGAACGCCCGTATTTGGTGTATTTTGAGCTTTCTTCGTTGTCGCCACAAAATACTGACGATGATCGCTCATACTTTGTGCCAACACACTCTAGTATCTTTTTGGGTACTATGCCACAATAAAGTGCGTACTTGCGTTATTTTCTCTTTCCTGTTAGTATGATAACACAGGGGGCGGACAGAGTCAAACCCCATACATAACAAAAGGAGTGAGCCAAATGATTGAAGATGGAAGCTGCAAGAATCCGCATTGTAAATGCCCAAACTGTAAGTGCGGGGACGCATGTGCGTGCGAACCCGGCAAGCCCTGTGCGTGTGGGTGCACATGTCACGAAGGATAGAAACATAACCGACAAGGCGCGAACTTTAAAAAGTTCGCGCCTTGCTTTGTTTTACAAGTTTTCGTGAATCACTTTGCCGTCCATGACGGTCAGACAGACGCTTGCGTCCAAGATTTCCTCGTTGTCGGAAATGGTAAACAAGTTCCGGTCAATGACCGCGATGTCGGCCAGCTTTCCGGCTTCCAGCGTGCCAAGGTCGTGCTCCCTGCGCACACCGTAAGCCGAACCGTAGGTATACCCGCGCAAAACCTCGGTCATGGTCAGCTTTTCCTGCGGGTTGTCGCCGCCCGCCGGCAGCTTGTCCTCGTGTACCCGGGTGACTGCCCGGTAAATCTCAAAGAACGGGTTATTGCTGACCACCGGCGAATCGGTTCCGATGGCGATCACACCGGCGGCGTCCAGCATGGTCTTAAGCGGCCAGGTCATCTTCATCCGCTCAGGGCCAAAACGGCTGGGGTAAACACTGCCCGCGTATGTCTGAGCGGCAATGTGCTCGGGCTGCATCGAGGGGATAACCCCCAGCTCGGTGAAACGCGGTACATCAGCCGGGTCAACCAGCTCAAGGTGCTCGATGGTGTGCCGGCAGCCGTTTTTGCCGTGGGTCTTGATGGCCTCTTCGTAGTAGTCGAGCGCAAGGCGGCAGGAATAATCCCCGCAGGAATGCAGTTTAACCGAAAGCTCGCGCTTGTGGGCTTCGAGCACGGCCTTGCGGACCATTTCCAGATCGGCCAGCGGAATCCCGCGGTTGCCCGGCGCGTCGGAGTAATCGTCAATCATCAAAGCGGTGTGGGTGGTGGCAACCCCGTCCAAAAACTGTTTGAGCAGGCGGACGGTGATCTTTTCGGAGGTGTAGGCCTCCCGCCAGCCGACCACTTCGTCCAAGTCGCCCAAAAGGTCAGGGGATGCGTTGATTCGGACAGTCAGCTCACCGTCTTTGTCCATTTCTGAATAAACTGAAACCGTGCCGATGTTCCCTCTAAAGTAGGGCATCAGGTCATTGACCGAGGTAATGCCCAGCGGGGCGGCGCCCTCCATAAACGAGCGCAGGTACCGCTTTTCTTCTGCCGGGGTGAACTTGAGCGCGTGCTGGCCAGCCAAACCGATGGCGGTCTCGTACAAAAAGCCGGTCGGGTTGCCGTCTTTATCCCGCTCGATGATCCCACCCAGCGGGTCGGGGGTGTCTTTGGTGATCCCTGCTATTTCGAGTGCTTTGCTGTTTACCCAAACCCCGTGCAGCTCGGCGTTGAGCAGAAAACAGGGCCGGTCGGGGAAGTATTTGTCCAGCGAGGCCACGGTCGGCAGTTCTTGCACATCCCAATAAATTTGATACCAGCTGAACCCGATCACCCACTCCTCGGTGGAGGGGTTCTTCTCGCAGTATTCTTTGAGCATCCGGCAGGCCTCATCCTCCGACTTTGCGTCATGCAAATCGGCGCAGGTGCGATACATCCCCGACATGAGCAGATGTACATGGCTGTCGTGAAAGCCGGGCATGACCAGCCGCTCACCAAGATCGTAAACTTTGGTCTGCGCACCTTGGTATTCGGCGTCCTCTCCCGGTTTGCCCACCGCCAGAATCCGGTTGCCCAAAACCGCGACAAAACCGGGGCTTGGCCGGTCGGCCACCGCATCAAAGATGGCGTTGCTTTTGAGAATGATATCCGCTTCCTTCATAATCGCACACTCACTTTCTTCGCTGTCAAATACAAAGGTTCTTCCGTGCTTTCACTATATCAAATGTCCCCGGGCAAGTCAATCAGGTGTACTTCATCCTCAGTTTTGACCATTCCGCCCTTTTCAACTGCGGCGAATACAGCGGTTTGAGCAAGTCGACAATCTTTCCGGGACGCGAACAGCGGGCAGTCACCGTGACAGTGCTTGCGGTTCTGGCTTACTTGCAGGATCGCCCCGCCAACACGCAATCGCGCACCGGTCGGCAGGAGACCGCCCGGCAAACCATCAATGCGAATATTCTCTTTAAAGCGGGCAAAACAGAGGCCGGGGTCGACCTGTTCGACCATCCAGCCGCGGATTTCACCGGTCAGCAGACAGAGCTGACGTTCACCGCCCTGACAAAAGTTGCCCGCCATCCCCTGTCCTGCGATCAATTCGGCTCTGTTCAGACTTTCGCCCGGCCCGGACTTGTTTGGGTAACGGAAAAGCCCGGCCACCTTAGCAGTCAACGCGGATAACCTCCCCGGCGGAGCGGATCGTGTAGCCGCCCAGCTCATCCAGCCGCTCATGAAACCGCGCGTCTTTCAGCGCCGCGATAAACGCACAGATGTGCGGCAGTTCCAGAAACTCGGCGCGAATGGCGAAGTCGTACTCCTCCTCGCCGATTGGGATAAAGTCAAGCCCCATCGCCTTGGCGGCTGAGAGCACACCCAGCCCGGCCTGTGCGCCGCCCTCCCGGACAGCGGCGGCCACCGCCATATGGGTGGCGGCCTCCCGGCTATAGCCGGATATTTCACCGGGATCAATCCCCAGCGTTTTAAGTTTGTAATCGAGCAGCAGGCGTGTACCCGCCCCCCGCTGGCGGTTGATATAGCTGCACCGGGGCAGATCCTCAATCTCGGACACCCCCAGCGGGTTGCCTTTTTGCACCATGATTCCCTGCACCCGGCCAACCCCTTTGATGAGGGCCATTCCCTCGCCGATAAACAACCGCTTAAGATAAGGCAGGTTATACTCGCCGCTCGCTTCATCCAACAGATGGTAAGGTGCGATGTGGCACTCGCCGTTTTTAAGAGCGAGCAGGCCGCCCATGCTCCCGACGTGGGCGCTGGAAAGTCCCGCGCCGCCGGAGATTTCGGGCATCAAGTCAGCCAGAATGTCGAGGATCAAGTCGTGACTGCCGATGCTGACCACCGTCCGCTCAAGGCCGCTCAATCCTCGCGAAAGCAAAACATCCACCTGCGCGCCGGCTTCAACCCCCTCTACATCCTGATCGATCAGGCAGAATCCGTCCGCGCGAACCAGCGACATGGCCGCCCCCGCCCCCCGGGCAAGGGGTGACGCAATCAGCCGATCCCCTACTTTACCCACCTTGACTCGGACATATTCCCGGTGCTTAAGTGATGAAACCAGGCTGCGGGTAAGGGTGGCTTTGACGGCGGGCAAGTCTTCCTGCGTCCGGCCGGTCAGCTCGGAGAGTATGGGTGCAACAAAGTTCTGATAAGCCAGATAAGCCGAAACCGGATAACCGGGCAGGCCGATGACCGGCTTGCCGTCCACCACCGCCAGAATAACCGGTTTGCCCGGCTTGATGGCTACCCCGTGTACCACCACCTCGCCCAGCTCGCGGAGCAGATGAACGGTAAAATCCTCCCGCCCGGCGCTTGTCCCAGCGATCATCAGCACCATGTCGAAATCACGCACCGCCTTTTGCAGTGCGGATTTGAGCTGATCGTATTCATCCGGGGTGGGTGAAAACCGGGTGGGGTCTCCGCCGCCCTGGCGAACAAGTCCCTCAAACATCCGCGAGTTTGACTCAACGATCGAATCCTCGCCTATTTCGTCCCCCAGCTCGATCATCTCGGTACCGGTCGGGAGGATGGCGACAGTCGACTTCGCGCGAACCGATAGCTCAGCTGCCCCGCCCGAAAGCAGGACGCCAACGTCGATCGGCCGGACTGTGTGGCCGGCCGGTAAGATCATCTCGCCCGCGACAATATCTTCGCCCACCGGACGTACATGCTGCCAGGGGGCGGCCGCCGCGCGGATGGCCACCCCGCCGTCTTCGACTTGTGTCAGTTCCTCGGCCATGATCACCCCATCGTAAGGCGGGCGGATCGGGTCTCCGGTGTCGACCGGCAAAAAGTCCTCCCCCTCGCGCAGGGTGAGCGGGTTTGACTCACTTGCGCCGCGCGTATTTTGGCAAACCACCGCGACTCCGTCCATAGCCGCGCAGTTGTAAAGCGGCGAGTTGTACCGGGCGAAAACCGCTTGACCGGTCACCCGACCCAGCGCGTCAACAGCGCTTATATTCTCCCGCTTTACAGCAATGTGCGGCTTTAGCGCAGCCTGAAAGCGGACAAGCGCCTCCTCAGCCGGCGTGTTGGAAAGATACAGGTTGCGCTTTGACATGGATGACCCTCCCCGGACAGTAATCTTGGATATAGTATGGCGATGGCGCTAAAGTGGATGCACCATAACCGATTGACCGGCTTGCAGCCCCTCCAGGTCGCGGGGGGCGATCAGGTAGCCGTCCGCCCCGGTTAATGTGGTGATCAGGCCGGACTTGCCAAAGATGGGGGTGGCGATGTACTGCCCGCCCTCTTCGCGCAGACTGCATGGCCAGCAGGTCAGCTTGCCCGGGGATGAAGCCAGGTTGCAGTCAATCCGCGCGGGGATGGCCGGGGGCGCGGGTTTGCCGGCCGCTTCGCGCAGCAGCCAGCCGATCAGCAGTTCAAAAACCATCATGGCCGATACCGGGTGACCGGGCAGACCAACCAGCAAAGTGCGAGAAACCGAATCGGCTCCGAGGATGGTCGGTTTGCCCGGCTTAACCGCAATCCCGTGCGTGAACACCCCGGGCGTGGATACATGGTCAAAGATGGCGCGGGTCATATCCTTTTTGCCCTTTGAGCTGCCGCCCGAAACGATTACGATGTCGCCGGACTCCATCCCCGCGCGGACAGCTCCCTCGATTGCGTCCCACTCGTCCGGCAGGACAGCCGTGTTCACGACCACAAGGCCGTGCTTGATGGCCAGAGCAGAGAGCGCGTAAGTGTTGATGTCCCGAATTTTGCCGGGTGCGGGTGTTTGGTCGGGTGGAACCAGCTCGTCCCCGGTTGACAGGATGGTCACTTTGGGGGTGGCATACACGGGCAGGGATGTGATTCCCGCCGCCGCCAACCCGCCTATATCCTGGGGTAAAATTTGTTTGCCCCGCTTTAATAAAATCTGGCCGGCACACATGTCCTCACCGGGCAAGACCATATTTTCGCCGTAAGCTACACTTTGGTTGACCGCAATTCCATTTTCCCCAAACGGCTGGGTATATTCGACCATGACCACACCGTCCGCGCCCGCGGGCAGCATCCCGCCGGTGAAAACTTCGCCGGCTTCGCCGCCGGCAATCGAAAAATCGGCAGTTTCACCCATCTCTACCCGGCCTTTCAGGGTCAAAAAAACCGGGATGCTCTCGCCCGCGCCCGCCGTGTCGGCGCAAAGAACCGCGTAACCGTCCACCGTAGAGCGGCGAAAACCCGGGATGTCGTCATTCGCGTGCAGGTCGCGGGCGGTTACCCGTTCAAGCGCCTGCGCAGCCGGAATAACTTCTTCGCCGCCGAGAATATCTTTGGCGTGCGCGAAAAGTTTCGCCCGCGCACTGTCCAAGCTGTCGACTTTTAAGAATTCCACCCGGGCGCCTCCTCTCTGAGGGATGCGTATTTGAGGTAGTTTTTGAGGTGCGGGTTCTGCGGCGCGTACAGGATATCCTCCGCCTGGCCGCGGGCTTCAATCTTCCCCTTATGCATAAAGAAGATATATGCACAAAGCCGCTGAATGTGTGAAAGTTGGTGTGCACAAATGAGATAGGTAGCCGGATTTGTCTGTTGGCGCTCTAAAATCATCCGCTCGAACAGCCCGGCGCTCTCCATATCCAGATTCGAAAAAGCTTCGTCGATGAGCATAAGTTTTGGCGAAAAGATCATAGCGCGCAGCAGGGATAATTTTTGCTGTTCACCCGAAGAAAGGCCGGGGGCGAAGCTGTCCCGGTAATCCCAAAGCCCGGCCAGCGAAAGGGATTCTTTGATCTGCCTTTCATCCGGCTGGATCCCCCGTATAGTCAGCGGATAGGTCAAGTTCCGGACGACGGTATCGCGGATCAGATAAGGTTTGCGAAAAGCCATGGTAATATCCCGCTCAGTCAGGCCACAGCGGTCGATTTGGCCGCTGTCCGGTTTAATCAGCCCGGCGATCAGCTTCATCGCGGTTGTCTTGCCGCAGCCGTTCGGCCCGATGATTCCGTATATTTTGCCCGGCACAAGCTCCATCTCGTCAACAAAAAGCGAGAACCGCTCGAAATTTTTTGTAAGCTTAGAAATTTTCATCGGACGCCCTCTCTCGCTTTCGGAAGAAGTCGGCGGTCATCTGCACGCTAAAAGCGATCAGCATCAGCACAGCGCCCAAAAAAATGGCCTGGTGAATTTCACCCATCCCGCGCAGAAGTGAGATGGTCGTGGTCATGGTGCGCGTTTGGTGGCGGATGTTGCCGCCCACAATCATGATCGCGCCCACCTCGCTCATCGCCCGGCCAAAACCGGTGACAACCGCAAAGAAAATGTCGTTGCCCAGCTCCTTTATAAGCAGCAGCTGGGTCTGGGTTTTGTTCGCGCCCATAGTGCGGGCAAACAAACGGATTCCCTCAGCGCTTCGAGCGGAAGCGGTGTGTACAATCCCGCAGATGATGGGGGTAAGCAGCAACACTTGCGCAATGACCATCGCCTCAAAGGTAAACAGCAATCCCATAAACCCAAACGGACCGTTGCGCATAAGCAAAAGATAAACCACCAGCCCGACCACAACCGGCGGGGAGGCCATCAGTGTCCGGTTGATGATGACCACCAGCTTTTTACCGGCAAAGCGGGCGCTGTCCAGCCAAAGGCCAAGGGGAATCCCGATGAGAGATGAAATCGCGGTCGAAAACAGGGTCATCCGCAAGGTGAGCGTGATAATCCCAAGGACTTCCGCGTCCAAAATCTCAAACATCATTGATTCCCCTTGTATCTGAATCTTATGCGACCGTTATGCCTCCGGGAAGAAGAGGGGCTGACCGAACTGCTCAACCCCGAAGCTGCCGATTAGTTCCCTGGCGATTGGGCCGGTCACCCAGTCGATGAACGCCTGCGCGCCGGTCGGGTGGAGGGTACTCGAAACCAACATAACGCCATATGGATTGCGCAAAAACGCACCGCCCTCGCAGACGATGACCAGCTCCCCAACATCGGGATAAGCCAGCCAGGTGCCGCGATCTACCAGCATGTAAGCGTCCATTTCCGCCGCCATACCAAGCGTTATACCCATCCCCTGCCCGCTCTCGATATATCGTGGATTATCTTCGGGGGTAAGACCAAACGCAGACCAGATATCCAACTCGCGGATGTGTGTGCCCGAGTTGTCCCCGCGGGAGATAAACAACAGATTCTGCTCAAGGATTGCGGCGAATGTCGCGCCTGCGTCATTATTATGCGCAATTGGGCCATCGGTTGGCCCAACAACAATAAAGTCATTGTACATGACGTCGTGGCGGCGGGGAGAGTATCCCTCAGCCACAAAGCGATCCTCTTCAGAGCGGGCATGTACCAAAACTACGTCGGCTTCGCCGTCCCGCCCAAGTTGCAGGGCAGCGCCTGTCCCCACCGATATCACGCGTACATCCCAGCCTGTTTCCTCCGTAAAGTAAGGCAGAATGTATTCGATCAGCCCTGAGTCTACCGTGCTTGTGGTGGTCACCAGCGTTAGTTCCCCTTTTGGGGGTGATGCTCCCACGAGGGGCTGCCCGGCACACCCGGCCAGTATAGCGGCCAGTATCAGACAAGCTATCGCTGTTGACTTCACTTTCACTTCTACTCTCCTATTTCTTGCCCATTATGCCTCCGGGAAGAAGAGGGGCTGACCGAACTGCTCAACCCCGAAGCTGCCGATCAGCTCCTGGGTAGCCGGGCTTGTCATCCAATCGATGAACGCCTGTGCGCCAACCGGGTGAAGGGTGGTGGATACCAGCATGACCCCATATGGATTGAGCAGCAGGTCACTGCCCTCGCAGACGATGACCAAATCACCCACGTCGGGGTAAGCCAGCCAGGTGGCGCGGTCGGCCAGGGTGTAAGACTGTGTCTCGACCGCCATCCCAAGGGTTGCGCCCATCCCCTGCCCTACTTCAATATATTCAGCGTTGTCTTCGGGGGTAAGGTCAAGCGCCGACCAGATGTCCAGCTCCCGGATGTGTGTGCCCGAGTTGTCTCCACGCGAGATAAAGGGCAAGTTTTGTTCAAGAATTGCGGTGAATGTAGCCGCAACATCGCTGTTGTGCGCGATCGGGCCATCGCTTGGCCCAACGATCACAAAGTCGTTGTACATGACGTCGTGGCGGCGCGGGGCATACCCCTCAGCCACAAAGCGGTCCTCTTCAGAGCGGGCATGTACCAGAACCACGTCGGCTTCGCCGTCCCGTCCAAGTTGCAGGGCAGCGCCGGTTCCCACCGATATCACGCGGATATCCCAGCCGGTCACTTCAGTAAAGTTTGGCAGGATAAAATCAAGCAGCCCGGAATCAGCCGTGCTGGTAGTGGTAGCCAGGGTGATCTCGCCGGTTTCTTCCGGCTCTTCGGGCGGGGGGGCAGGCTGTGTTTGGGCAGGGGCAGGTTCACTCGCCGGAGGTGGTGTCGGGGCGGGCTGGGCAGCACAGCCGGCCAGCGTGGCTATCAGTGCCAGACAAACAATGATCGTCAGTATTGTCGCCAACTTCTTTTTCATTTCAACTTCTCCTCTTTTATACGTTTTTTGCCATCCGGGCAACGCAAAAAAATACGCCTGTATCGGCGTAAAGGGGAGAAATGACAAAGCTTGTGCTTTGCGTTGGTGTATTCCCTTTACACAATGGAAGGCACGGCCGTTTCCCGCCGCACCCTGACGTTCCGCCCTCCGTGGCAATGCTTTAGGAGGGGGGAATCAGGAATCGCGTATTCTGTTGACGCCGCCCATTACGACGGTTGGGTTAATTATACAATAAATCGGCGTGGTTGTCAATATTCGGCAGCTGTCGGCCGGACTTGACAAGGGCCGGCGGTTGGACTATGATTGAAGTATCGAAAAACCGGGAGGGTCGGGTAAAATGAGTCAATTCACACACTTTGACGAACAGGGGAACGCCGCAATGGTGGATGTAAGTGAAAAGCAGCCGACCGCCCGACAAGCCATCGCCGAAGGGCGAATCAAAATGAGCGCGTCCTGTTACCAAATGGTGAAAGGCGGTACGGTCAAGAAAGGCGATGTGTTAGGCGTTGCGCGAATCGCCGGGATTATGGCGGTCAAGCAGACAGCCTTACTCATCCCGCTCTGTCACACCCTGCTGATCGAAAAAGCAAGCGTTGACTTTGTCCTTGACGACCCCGGCAGCACAATCACTGCCAGATGCACAGTCAAGACAACCGGCCTGACCGGCGTCGAGATGGAGGCATTGACCGGGGTAAACATTGCCCTGCTGACCATCTACGACATGTGCAAGGCCGCCGACAAGGGGATGGAGATGGGCGGTATTCGCTTAATCGAGAAAACCGGCGGCAAAAGCGGTACTTATAAAGTATAAATTGAGGGAGTGAAAGCCGATGCGCGACTTGTTTGGCCGCGATATCGACTATATGCGGATATCCATCACAGACCGATGCAACCTGCGGTGTAAATACTGTATGCCCGACGATCTGCCGCTGATCAAACACGACGACGTTTTGCGGTACGAGGAGACTTTGCGCATCTGCCGGGCGGCGGTCAAATCCGGGATTAAAAACATCAAGGTAACCGGCGGCGAGCCGCTGGCCCGCAAAGGCTGTGTCGGGTTTTTGCGGGATCTAAAATCCATACCGGGGATTGAGCACGTCACCCTGACTACAAACGGCATTCTGCTCGCGCCTTACATAGACAAGATGAATGAGATCGGGCTGGACGGAGTGAATATCAGTTTAGACACCCTGAACCCCGACAAATACCGGCAGTTGACCGGCGGCGGCGACTTTTTCGCCGTTTGGGCTTCGCTGACTAAAGCGGTCGAGGCGGGGTTGCGGGTCAAGGTCAACTGTGTCGCGATCATCGGGCAAAACGATGACGAGATCGCGGACATCGCAAAGCTGGCCGAACAGATGCCGGTGGATGTGCGGTTTATCGAATTTATGCCGACCGGCGTTGATACAGGTTTTGAAGGCTTGCCGGGGGACGATATCCTCAGCCGTGTGCGGGAAGTTTATCCCGATCTTTCCGGCGACCCGACCCGCCGGGGGTTCGGTCCGGCGCGCTATTTTAAAAGTGAGAAAATGCGCGGGAGCATCGGGTTGATCGACGCGATCGGTGATTGTTTCTGCCCCGGCTGCAACCGGGTACGGCTGACCAGCGAAGGATTTTTGAAGCTCTGCCTCTTTCACGAGGATGGGCTGGACTTGCGCGAGATGCTTCGGGCGGGGGCAAATGACGGCGAAATCGAAGCCGCGTTCAAGGCGGCGGTTACCCACAAGCCCGAACGCCACGCATTTGCCGGGTCAGGACACGGCATCAAAAACATGTCGCGGATAGGAGGCTGAGTATGACCGGAATTGTTAAGGCTGTCTGCGCCAGTGAAGTGCGCGGCGTGCAAAAAAAAGACGTGACCAGCGCCTGGTTCCAGACCGGCTGGGGGATGGCGGGGGACGCCCACGGCGGCGGCTGGCATCGCCAGGTCAGCTTACTTTCATATGACAAGGTCAAAGCGTTTAACGAAAAGGGCGCGGGGGTCTCTCACGGCGACTTCGGCGAAAATTTGGTGGTTGAGGGGCTTGACTTTTCGGCGCTGCCGGTCGGTTCGCGGCTGCGGTGCGGGCTCTGCGTTTTAGAGATCACTCAAATCGGGAAAGAATGTCACTCGCACTGTCAGATATACCACAAGATGGGGGATTGCATCATGCCGCGGGAGGGCGTGTTCGCCCGGGTATTGAACGACGGCTTGATCTCGGTCGGCGAGGAGATGGAACTGCTCACCCACACTGTGGCCAAACATCGGGTCGGCGTTTTGACCCTGAGTGATAAAGGCGCGAACGGTGAGCGCAAAGACGAGAGCGGCCCGCTGATCGCCGAGATGTTGACCAAAGCCGGGTACGAAGTGACCGACCAGATTTTGCTGGCGGATAACCAGGCGGCGATTGAGAACGAGTTGATCAACTTAGCCGACCGGCGGCAGGTCGATTTGATTCTGACCACCGGCGGCACCGGGTTCTCGCGGCGGGATATAACCCCCGAGGCAACTCTCGCGGTGGCCGACCGGTTGGCGCCCGGTATCTCAGAGGCTATTCGCGCTTACTCAATGACCATCACCGGCCGGGCTATGCTCAGCCGCGGCGTTTCGGTCCTGCGCGGCGGCACACTGATCGTCAATTTTCCGGGCAGCCCAAAAGCGGTTCGCGAAAGCCTTGCGCATATACTGCCGCACATCGGCCACGGAATTGAAATATTGCGCGGCGATGCCCGGGAGTGCGCAGCTGAATAAGAATCTGTATTCATAGCTCGAAGCGCCGTTTTGGCGTATCTTTTCTCGCCAGCCCAATACTTTTCGTCTTTGAATACAGGTTCTAAAACCACAAAAAAGAAGCCCGCCATAATGGCGCGTTGACATAAGACAACAAGAAAAAACCTTGTAAAATCAACATTCTATATTAGCGGGGTAAAACGGAGCAGATTAAACGGAACGCATTATGCAATGTGCGTTCCGTTTTTTCATGCCCGCGCCCAGAGAGGAGCGACGATATGACCATCCGCGAACAACTACCAGCCAAGCCACTGCAAGCCCATCACAGGCCATGACATAACGGCAGTAGAGCGTTTCGCCGAGGACACTCGACACATGATTGTATGTGACGTAATATCGCGGGATTGCCCCATAGGTGATAAAGGCCGGCGCATGAGAATCTTCCAATAGTCCGCCGCGCCCATGTGCGTAAAGGCGATATACACTACGCCGCACCCGAGCACGACCACGAAGAATACTAAAATCAAATAATCAGCGCAACCGGGCATGGCCGCGAAGTGAAAAACTTCCGGTTTTTTTGGTACGCCATAGGTGTAGAAGCAAAAGTCTTGAAAGAGGCAAAGCTGTCTGCACTTATTTAGGGCGTGTTGACACAAAGCTGAACGCCCGTATTTTGGTGAATTTTGAGCCTTTCTTCGTTGTCGTTCGTCGGAATATATACAGTATTCCTTCCTCCTCCGCAAAAGAAGCTGCCAAAAATCCGCTTTCGCGATTTGCGGGCATTCTTCGGCCTCGTTGCTCATCAATATGGGATTCTCACTCAAAGAGGTACAGGAATGGCTAGGCCATGCGGATATTGCGCCCACTGAAATTTATGCTCATCTTCTCTACAAGTCAAAGAGGATATGGTGACGAAGATTGGCAAGGCACTTTTTGCTGATAATGGTGCGGGTACATTAAAACGTGCGGTTTAACATTTGTAGCTGGATTTGTAGACAGGGTA
>WRBI01000045.1 GCA_009784625.1 Oscillospiraceae bacterium
CTTTGCTAAACGGCTCAAAGCTCTACGCGGTCTTTCGCCTTACGAATTCATTGTTAATTCTTGGGTTGATAAACCTGAGCTATTTCATTCAGTCCCATCCCAGCTCATTTTGGGACGGTACAGATTTGCTGTATCAGCTTATGATGAAGCGCAAACGGCCGGCAGGCAGATCAAAGATTCTGGGGCTGAATTCTTGAGGCTGCTTACAAAGCTGTCCGCGAAAGAATGCCGGATCGCCGATCAGAAGGCAATACTGTTTGAGGATTTCGCTTTTGGTAAGATGTCTAAAGGGAATTATCTTGAGTTAAAGTCTGCTCTTACCGCCGAGGGTGAGGAAGTTTTACGGCAAAAGAGCGAGATTGAGAGCAAGGCGCAAAGTGTGCCGCCGGTTCCTGAAAAAAGCCATATATTCGGTTTGCTTGGCCGGCTGGACGGCATTCAGGAAGTCACGCCGGAGCTTGTTTTTGTTTCTTTTGTGGAGCGTATAGACGTGTTCAGCAGTGAGCGGGTCGAGATGCGGTTTGCTTTTGCTGGCGAGCTTGAGCGCTTATGTTGTTCGGCGTTTGTGGAACCTAAATTGTAGTCCTTTGCATAGTGTATATCAGGCACAAGCGGAGGTTGAATGGCTCTCGTCTGTGCGCTACAAACGATTTGCAGAAATCCAAAATATTTTTTTAGTCTTGTCTTGACAGAAGCCAACGAGAAGTACATTGGCGTTTATATATTTAACAAAGTGGATAGCAAGGATGTAGACGGCAAGAAATGGCAACAGGTTCAAAGACGAAAGTAAAATTATACGAATTGATGGATGCCCGGTTTGATACAATCGTGCAGGATGTTTCTACTCTTAAAAGACGACGTCTCTGGCCACAAACAAAAATCAACAATAGCGTCATCACCCTTGAATCCAAAGTATCGCGTGATTTGGAAGCACTTATAAAGGGCATAACCGGCTGGAATGAGCGCCACAAGCAGATTGGCCGGCATGAGCATAGGCTTAACGATCACGGCGACCGGATATTCGCTATAGAGCAAGTAGCCATAAAATAAGACAGCGGGCAACCATTTACGAGTTGCCCGCTGTTTATCGTTTACTGTGTAAAAAACGAAAGCCCGATGCCCTTCTTTTTCTTTTCGCCTTCCACCCCTTTACATCTGTCGTTTAAAAAGTCCCAGAGCGGGGTTTCGCTGGCCGTTGTAATCGCGTCTGGCGCGTCTTTGATCATAACCATCTGCTTGTCTTTTGTTACCAGGTATGCGCACTCTTCGCCGTAGTAGACGTTTGCAAAATCCAAATATTTGAAAACCTTGCCGTTTGACTCGACCTGATCCTCGTAGAAGATGTTGTGAACTTCTACGATTGCGCCGCCCATCTGCCTGATGTGTTTTCGCTCCATCCGGCTGACTGCCGCCCGCTTCATACCACGGTCAATGTGCATGACCGCGATGATCAAAATGACAGCGGCCAGCATATGGGTAAGCTGGTTTGTGATAAGCCCGATCACCGTCAGCTGCCACCAAACCACAAACATGAGGCCCAGCGAACCGAAAACGGTAAAGAAGATGAGCAGCGAGCGCTTGGGAAAGAGGTGTACCACATACTCGCGTATGTCTTCGCGGGTGGGGGTAAATGTGTTTGTGTACAAAACTTTGTTGTCTTCCATTATATTCCTTTCTAGTACAGATTAAAGAGGTCGGTCAGCTCAGCGGTGTCGGGATTGATAAAGACGTCGTAGACCGACATCCCGTAATGGAGGTGGGGCCCGGTCGAAAAGCCGGTTGAGCCAACCCGGCCGATCAGTACGCCTTGCCCGACCATATCCCCGGTTGCTACATTCAGCGAATCCAGATGATAATACCAGGTCTTCAGCCCCAAACCGTGCTCGATGGCGATGGTGTTCCCGGTCAGTTGCAGGTATCCGGCAAAAAGCACCCGCCCGTTTGCCGGCGCAATGACCGGCGTTCCGGTGGGCAGGGCAATATCGATGGCCGCGTGGCGGGTGGGGCCGGCGTTGTTGACAAACCGAATGACCGCAAACGGCGTTGTGATCCGTCCGCCTTCAACCGGGCGGATAAACCGGCCCTCCCAATGACGGATCGGATCGCTCACCTGCCGGAGAGGGTGGATGACCTCGCGATACTGGGCGTTGGCGGCGGCTGAGTTGACCGTCCGGTCGGCCACCGATTGATCGATGTTAAACCGCTGTACCACAAACTCGGTAGACCGCACGTTGATTACAAAGCGGGCCGAGCCGCCCTGCGCCCGAAGTTCCACATAGTGCTCACCCGGCGCAGTGTGGATGCTGACCGGCAAAAGAGCAACCCCGCCGCCACTGCCGTCATGTCGAAATGCCGGGGCGCGGGCAAGGGATGTGCTGACCGCAACCTGCCCGTCCTGCGGGAAGTTCTCAGCCCACAGAATCAGCGTCTCACCCAGGTCGGTTTCGCTGCCGCTGATTGTAAAAACAGTGGCCAGCCCGTTTGTTTGCAGTGTATAACCAAAGTCCGTCACACCCCGGTAATTTTCACCCTGATAGCGGGCGATGACCTCAATCCGGTAGCTTGTGTTTGGCAAGAGGTGGAGGTTCGCGGCCTCGTCCAATGTCCCGCGAAAGACCTCGTCTGCGCCAATGGCTGCGGCCACTTCGATCGTTTGCGGCTGGCGGGAAAACTCTATTTCGGGCAGCCGGTTTCGTCCCCAGTCGGTTATGGTGAGCGGCGAGGCAGCCGGCGGGGCTGCAAGGGTCATCCGGCCATCCAGCCCTATGTGCGAAAAGCTGGAGCGGGTGACCGGGATTGATTGTTCTGTTATAGCTACAACCGCCTGTGGATGATCGCCGTAGCGGTAAAAACCGTCAATCCTTGCGGTCAGCGAGAAGAATCGATCACTATCTGCCAGCATGTACACTCGGCCGTCTTGGAGGCCGGAGTCCGAGAAGAGCAGCTCATCCCCATGGGAAAGCACAAGGAAAACGGCGCTGTCTTTGTCCATCTCCAAACCGAGGCGTGCGACCGTTTGTGGCTGCGTTTCCTCCAGGCCGGCAATGGTAAAAGGCTGTGAACCATCCAGCATAGTGGAAATTTCCGCGATTTGCTCAGAATCGGTCAGGGTGATCGGCTGGGTGATCGCCGGGTCGGCCTCCAGCGAAACAGCAGTCACCTCGCCGGGCAAACGAAAGCTGGTGTCATTCCAGCCAAACACGTTGACCGCAAGGTCGGCGGTGTAAAACAAGGCCGCCCCGCCAACCAGCATGACAGCTAAGATGGCCGCTAATTTTTTCATATCGCGCACTCCTTACCTTTTCGGATGATACACAGGGTGAAAAGAGGCCGCCGGGACGCAATCCTCTTTGACTTCTACTTGTTATTATAGTAAACTGTTTTCATCAAGTCAAGGTGAAAGAGGGCAGATGTCATGATGCGAAAAGTGATTGAAATAGACAAAGCCAAATGCACCGGCTGCGGACAGTGCGCGGCGGCCTGCCATCAGGGTGCGATCGGTCTGGTGGACGGAAAGGCAGAGCTGCTGCGGGAGGATTACTGCGATGGGCTGGGCATCTGTCTGCCGGCCTGTCCGGCCGGCGCGATCCGCTTCGTGGAAAAAGAAGTGTCCCCTCAGCCAATGCCCCCGGCCGGCGGCTGCCCCGGGACAATGGAAAAAACAATGGAACGCGAAGAAACGAAATCCACGCAGGCAGCTATCCCCAGCCAATTGCGGCAGTGGCCGGTGCAGATCAAGCTGGTTCCGCCGCGCGCGCCTTATTTTTCGGGCGCCAACCTGCTGGTGGCCGCCGACTGTGCCGCTTACGCTTACGGCAGCTTTCACAGCGATTATATGAAAGGCGCGGTCACAATCATCGGCTGCCCCAAACTGGATGCGGGCGACTACAGCGAAAAGCTGACCGATATCCTCACCCAAAATGAAGTAAGCTCGGTGACAGTGGCCAGAATGGAAGTCCCCTGCTGCGCCGGGATCGAAAACGCTGCGCGGGCCGCCGTGGCCGCCTCGGGCAAACCGATCCCGCTTGATGTGGTGACCATTTCAACCGATGGTGTGATTATCGATTGACAAAAAGGAGGACAACACCATGAAACGCAGCGCACGCCTTCTTACTTTAGGGCTTTGCTGTCTGCTTGTATTGGGCGCTTGTACTGTAAGCGCGCAGGACAATGTAAGTGTTCAGGCACAAACGCAGCCGGTTCCAGCTGATCAGGGTGTTGTGGGCGAGCGGCCGGAAGCGCCAACAGCGGCAGCCGTCGGCGGTTTCGAGGCCCCGCCAAGTCAAAACCCGGTCATAAACACGCTGACCCGGTCTTTTTCGGCCAGACAGTTTGCAGCCGGCGAAATCCCTGTGCACGATATTGAGCTCATTCTGTTCAGTGGGGCGCGGGCACAGAGTGCGCGAAACGCCCAACCCTGGCGGTTTACGGTTGTCACAAACTATGAGGACGTCGCGCAGATGCACTCAACCACCGCGCCGGGCAACATTGTCATCATCATCTCGGGGCGGGTCAACAATGTCTTGCCCACAACCGAGTTTGACTGCGGGATTGCCGCCGGGTATATCCAGATCGCCGCTGAGTCGATGGGCTACGGCGCGCGGATACTGGTCGGCCCGGTAAACGAGATCGAAGAGCAGCGGGATCACTTCGGCATCCCGGAGGGTTACCGGGCGCTTGTGGCCATATTGATCGGCCACGCGGACGATGCGCTTGACGGCTTTTCGACCGCCACTCCACGGAGTTCGCTGTCTGAAATCGTAAACTGGGTAGATTAGATGAAGCGAAAAGTTTGCGCACTGTCGCTGGTTATTTTGCTGGCGTTGACCGCTTGCGGGCAGGCAACCGAAGCCGAGTGGCCAATTGGGGAGACCGACTGGCTGGAAGATGACCCGCCCAGCTTTTGGGAAAACGAGCCAGACCCGCCCGTTTACGCACTGCTGCCCGAATATCCCGAACGGGTACGGGAATATCTGCGCGAGACGCTCCTGGGCAGTATGCTTGTTCGGGTCAGCCGGGAGGGCGAAATTGAGCAGTTCCCGCTGGCCGGGATGAATTACTCGCATGGGCGGCTTTCTCCAAGCGGGCGGCAGATGCTGGTGCGGGTGGATCAGGACGCACAGGGCGACGGTCAGGTAAGCGGTTATGCCGTCCTTGACCTCCCAACCGACCCCATCGCACGGCATTATTATGCCGGGGTGCAGTGGGGGCATCAAACCCACCTGTTCTTGGATGACGGCCTGATCGGGTTTGCTTCCGGCGGCGTGATCGGCGGGCAAGAAGATGTCTGGCAGATGGTCAAGCTGTTTGACGGCCATTACAACCCGCTAAACGTGCCGTTCGAAGTCCCTGCGGGCGAAGACATTCTGGTGGTCGGGATCGGCTACGACCGGGCAAACGCGCACTATGCGCTGGCTTATGTGGCATCGGTAGAAGACGAAAACGACAAGTTTGGCTGGAACGACTTCCTCCCGAACCGGCTGGTGATTGCCGTCTTTGATCAGGCGGGCGGGCTGGTTCGCGAACACACGCTGCCCAAAAGTTACCTCTCTCCTTTTGAGCCGCACACTGTGAACGCCAATAACCCTATAGTCACGCCGGGCGGGCAGGTTATAGTCCGGGTGGTACATTCGGTTGAGCGCACTGCGCATCTGCGCGCCATCAGTCCGAATGGCGATGTGCAGGAACTGCCGTGGACGGGTTTGCGCCAAAGCGAAGACGGCAACCACGCCTTTGCAATAGATGATACGCTCACCCCGTATATTTTAGACCTAACCGGCTCTGAGGTTGTCGCGCGGCAGTTCCCATTTGTGTCCATGCAGACTTACGGAATGTTTCAAAGTCAAGACGTACCGATCATCCACACCGAGCATTTTGGCGGGCTGATCCCATTTAACGCGGCCATTCGCGGAGATCACGTCTTTTTACTAGCCGAGGGATTCGCACAACCACTTGAATCGGATCAAGCTTGGCGATACAATTTCCATGCGCTGTTCTACTGGGATATGGCCGGGGACACGCCCACCCTGCTCGAAATCTTCCCAGGCCACGGGTTTACAAGTCTGGCCGGTGTTTGTAAAGAGGGCTACGCATACGTTTTAATCCGTGGGGTGTACGGGGATGTACACGAAGACATGCTGCGGATGGTGCACGATTTGATCGGACAGGAATAAACGCTCAAAATTCACCAAAATACGGGCGTTCAGCTTTGTGTCAACACGCCCTAAATTGAGTTTACTTTCTGAACATAAAAGAGCGCACTTATGTACCATAACGAGTATGGTACGTGCATGAAATTTATATTAGGTGGTATTATGGATTCTACATTAGAAAGGCATGAATTGAGGAATTATGTCATTGAGGAATATAAACTTGATTGCAAGCTACGCTTTTTGCTTGAGAAATTTTCCATTGAAGCAATAGTAGATGAAGTAATAAGATTGCTTCGAGAAAGTGATTTGAACTTTATCGACATTACTGCTTTTGCCAGGGACTTTTACATTGGTTCGGATTTGACGAATCAAGAAAAACATAAATATATCACCGAAATGAAGCAACAAGCTTTTTTTCAACTACTGGACACGTTTCTATACTCTGACAACTATTCAATTTGCAGTTGGACAATATATACAATAGGAAAATTTTCCGAACACGAAAACGCAATATTTTTAGAGATTGCCTACGAAACAAAATATAAAGAGGCGAATCCGATTCTTGCTTATCGCTGCCTAAATGAACTGACTTGGTTGCAATCTGAAAAGGTGGAGAATTATATATGCGAACTTGAAAAGAGCAATGCAATAAAAGCTAATTTAATTCTGCTTTATTATTTTGAATCTTTGTGTGATAACGAAAAATTTAATGATATGCTGAAGCAAGAAGATATTATGAATCTCCTAGCCCTCGACAAAACTCTATCATGCAATAAAGATATCGCCAGCAAAAGGCTTTTTGCTTTAGAGAATCACATCGCCTGGCTTTGTAGCAATAACAAAACGATATCTTTCACTGAATCAGATATCAGTATAATTACATGACTATGATTTCACAGTGTAAGCATTAGCAGCGTTATTTCCGCCCTTTGCAGTATACATCGTAATCCACGGTATGTACGGGGATGTACACGAAGACACGCTGCGGATGATGCACGATTTGATCGGACAGGAATAAACGCAAACAAATACAAAACTAGGAAAAGAAGGTTTAAATGCCACACCGTAAATTGCTTATTGTGTTGAGCGTATTTCACGCAACAGTAAACACATTGTACTTAGTCAGGTTTTTCGGGGTACTTCCGCCTGAAGAAGTCGTTTATGGATATGTTCCGTGGTTTATGTCGTTCGCGCTGTCCAATACTGCTTTTGCCTTGTTATCGTGGCTTCTGGTGTATGCATTGTTAAAAAAATATGACACATTAGCCGTATTAACAGGACTGCTAAATGCGGGAGGCTTGATTTTTCATGCTTTAATTGGTTTCATGTTTGGCTTTTATACAGGCTTTTTGCAAACGATGACGTTTAACGCAATATTTGAAATCGCGGTTTATATGTATGGCTTATCTCTTGCCGCATTTTACGTCACGCAATTCCGGGCGGTTATTCACAAAAATATCAAGTAGTTTGCACCATAATTATAAGGAGGCGACAGGATGGAAAAGGCATACGAATTCGAAGCGGTTATCATCAAAAACCCGGAAATGGACGCCGCTTATGTTGAAATCCCCTTTGATGTAAAAGCGGAGTTCGGCAAAGGCCGGGTGGCCGTACACGCCACTTTTGACGGTGAGCCTTACGACGGGCAGCTGGTCAAGATGGGCACAGACTGCCACATCATTGGGGTGCGCAAGGACATTCGGGGCAAAATCGGCAAACAGCCGGGCGACTCGGTCAAGGTCACTTTGCGCGGGCGGGAAACGGCGCCGCCCGAATACAAGACGGTGGATGAGTACATCAGCCGGTATGAAGGCGAAGCCAAAGCGCGGATGGAACAGCTGCGCACACGCATCCTGGCGGTTTCCCCCGAGATTGGCGAG
This sequence comes from Oscillospiraceae bacterium, assembly GCA_009784625.1. GTDB lineage: Bacteria > Bacillota > Clostridia > Oscillospirales > Ruminococcaceae > WRAV01. Next base: position 8,033 of record WRBI01000045.1, read on the forward strand.
AAGATATCGTGGGGGATGGCGACGTTTACCCTAAACGGAAATCTGGTGCACTTCGCGGGCGAGAAGAGGCATATTGGCTTTCACCCGACGCCCAGTGCGGTTGCGGCCTTTGCCGACCGGCTGACCGCGGCCGGATACAAACTCTCGAAAGGCACGGTGCAATTCCCCTACGACAAACCAATGCCGTATGACATCATCGAAGAGATGGTGCGCTTTCGGGTGGGGGAGCAGACACAGCATCCATAACAAATGCGGCGAATCTCACGAATTAAGGAAGTGACAGGCCAATGATCAACCAGTTCTCCAGAACCGAGCTGCTCTTGGGCAAAGACGGGATGGAAAGGCTATCAGGCGCGCGGGTGGCCATCTTCGGGATTGGCGGGGTAGGCGGTTACACGGCCGAAGCGCTGGCCAGAAGCGGGATCGGACAGCTTGACCTTTTTGACGACGACAAAATCTGTGTTACCAACCTCAACCGACAGCTGTTCGCCACACACTCGACGGTCGGGCAGTACAAAGTGGACGCCGCCAAAGCGCGAATCCTGGACATCAACCCGGACGCGGCCGTGGGCGCACATAAACTCTTTTACATGCCGGAAACGTCCGGCGATGTTGACTTTTCGCAGTACGACTACATTGTCGACGCGATCGACACCATCACAGGCAAGCTTGAACTGATTGTAAAATCCGGTGAATCCGGTGTACCCATCATCAGCTCGATGGGCGCGGGGAACAAGCTGGATGCCTCGGCGCTTGAGGTCGCCGATATTTATTCGACCAGTGTCTGCCCGCTGGCCAGGGTGATGCGGCAGGAACTGCGCAAGCGCGGGATTGAGCGGCTGAAAGTGGTCTACTCACAGGAGCCGGCAATCGAGCTGAAAGAAGATATGCACGCCGGCTGCAAGGCCGGCTGTGTCTGCCCGCCGGGCACAGCGCGCAAGTGTACACACAGGCGGCAGATACCGGGCAGCAGCGCGTTTGTACCGCCGGCGGCCGGATTGATTCTGGCCGGTGAAGTGGTCAAAGACTTGATCCAGCACACGTAAAGGAGGGGCATCATGCGCGAGTTACATCCCGCTGTCAAGCTCACCCAACAGCTTATACAAATCGATTCGCAGAATCCTGCCACCGGGGAAAAGGAGATCATCCGGTTTATCGGCGACTGGCTGGCCGAAGGCGGTGTTCCCTACCGGCTTCAGGAAGTAGAAAAAGATCGCAGCAACCTGATTGTCGAGATCAAAGGCGGGAACAAGCGTCCGCCGATCATCTTCATCGCGCACACCGACACTGTCCCGATCGGGGAAGGCTGGCAGGAAAACCCGCTTGGCGGCGAAATTCGGGGCGGCAAAATCTATGGGCGGGGCTCAGCCGATATGAAAGGCGGGCTGGCCGGCGCGCTTTACGCCGCCCGCATGGTCCACAACGAGCGCGGGCTGCCCGGTGATCTGATCGTGGTCGCTTCGGTGGACGAAGAAGGCCCGGGCATGATCGGGATCAAAGCCCTGCTGGATGCGGGGATTGTCGGCAAGGACTCACTGGTCATTTCGCCCGAGCCGACCAGCCTTGAAATTGTCCGCGCGCATCGCGGGCTGGTGTGGTACGAAATCGTAACGGGCGGCGTTTCTGTTCACGCAGGACACGCTGAGCGCGGGGTGGACGCAAACCACGCCCTGGCCGAAGTGCTCTCAGAAATCAAAACGGCAGTCGCTGCTTTGCCGTTTTACCATCCGCTGCTCAAGCAGCCACTGGTATCCATCGGACAGATGCGCGGCGGCGAGAAGACCAACGTAGTCCCAAATACGGCCAGGGCAGAGATCGATTTTCGGATTGTCCCGCCGCTGACCGCCACATTGGCCAACAGGATGATCAAAAGCTGCGCCGAGCGGGCAGTCAAGCGGGTACCGGGCAGTACTGTAATCGTTTCCAATTTAGGGCTGGAAAGGGCACCGATCATCATTGATGAGAACGCGCAGATCATCCGCCACTTGACGCAGAGCTGCCGCAAAGTGTTGGGCAAAGACCCTGCCCACGCGGGCTATGTGGCATACACCGACGCGGCCACCGTATCTCTGTTCACCGGGAACCAAAACGCCATCTGCTTTGGCCCGGGCAACTTAGAGCAAGGCCACACGCTGGACGAGTGGGCGCCGGTAGACGAAATTGAAAAGTGTGCCGAAATCTTTTTAGCGCTCTGTAAGGGCGAGTAGGCTTCGACATCTGGCGCTCGCGCCGGGTTTTGCCCCATTCATGCTTTACTTCATTTTTGCCTCTTGACTGGAGAGCATATCAAATGTAGAATTAGATGAGCGCAGGGATTTTGTGTCCCCCCGCCCTCGGCAATACAGCCGGGGGGTGCTGGTTCGATCACTTAATACAGGAGGAATGAATGATGTTTTGTACATTTTGCGGCGGACAAATCCCCAACGGGGCAGGTGACTGCCCACAATGCGGCAGGAAGTTTGACCCGCCGGCCGGCAGCCAGGAGGCCGAAACCCAAAAGTTCGATTACACCCAGCCCCAACAGTCACCGCCCGCCCATCCCGGCAGCATGGATTTTGGCAGCTTTTTGAGCTTTGACGTAATGATTACCCCGATGATCATGAAGATTATCTATATAATCGGCTCGGTCGTCATCGTTTTAGCCGCACTGGTTGCCATGTTCACCGGCGGAGTTGCGGGGGTCTTTGCCGGGCTGATCGGCGGCGCGCTCGGACTGGTCTATTTTCGGGTCATCTGTGAGGTTATGATCTTGTTCTTTAAGATGCACAAAGACATAAAACAGGTGCGCGAGAACACCGAGCGCAAATAGCTTTATAAACAGACAGGGCAAGGTTGCAGCCGACCGGGTAAGCAATCTTGCCCTGTTAACTTATATGATCGAATTGACATAGGCTGTCCGGCGTGATAAAATTGATTGTTAAAACCTGTATTCACAGGCGAGAAATGTCGGCGCGTCGAGGTATTTTTTGTCGGGAAAGAAAATTTTTCACAGCAATGGTTGTCTGCTGCAAGGGAAATTGACACAGGTCCGTCGGAAAATTACTGCTGTGAGAGCGTTATGAATATAGGTACTTGGCACATTTCACCCGGAACTTATATGACCGGGTTAAACTTTTGGGGGTTGGGTAGTTATGTCTGTAAAGTATATTTTCGTAACCGGGGGCGTTGTTTCCGGGCTGGGAAAAGGGATCACGGCGGCCTCGCTCGGTCGTCTTTTAAAAGAGCGCGGACACCGCGTAACCATCAAAAAGTGTGACCCCTACCTGAATGTTGACCCGGGCACCATGAGTCCGTACCAGCACGGGGAAGTTTTTGTGACCGACGACGGCGCCGAGACCGACCTTGACCTCGGCCACTATGAGCGGTTTATTGATGAGAACCTGACCATCAGCTCCTCCCTGACCAGCGGAAAAATCTACTGGGCGGTGTTAAACCGCGAGCGGCGCGGCGATTATCTGGGCGGCACAGTACAGGTAATTCCCCATGTTACCAACGAAATCAAAGACCGCCTTTACCGTGTCGGGCAGGAGAAGACCGACATCGTAATCACCGAAATTGGCGGCACGGTCGGCGACATCGAGAGCCAGCCGTTTTTAGAAGCGGTACGGCAAATGATGATCGAAGTCGGGCGCGAAAACGCAATCGTCGTGCACGTCACCCTCATCCCCTACATTTTCGGCTCGGAAGAACTCAAGAGCAAGCCGACCCAGCACTCGGTCAAAGAACTGCTCAGCCTGGGATTGCCGCCGGCCATCATCGTCACCCGCACCGAATACCCGCTGCCCGACGATATGCGCGCAAAGCTCGCTTTATTCTGCAATACACGCCCGCAGGATATCATCCAGAACCTGACGGTCGATTCCCTTTACGAAGCCCCGCTCATGCTGGAAAAAGAGGGGTTGGCACAGGCGGTCTGCCATCATCTCGGGCTGGAGGACAAGTCCCCTGATCTGGGCTGGTGGGAAGAAATGGTCGGCCGGATGAAAAATGCGGCCAAAGAAGTCACCATCGGGGTGGTCGGCAAGTATGTATCTCTGCCGGACGCTTACATCTCGATTTCGGAATCCCTTCGCCACGCGGGGATCCCCAACGACGCACATGTCAACGTGCGGCTGATCGACGCAGAAGCGCTTAACTCCGAAAACGCAGCGCAGATGCTGGGTGAGTGCGACGGGGTTCTGGTGCCCGGCGGTTTTGGCGACCGCGGGGTTGAGGGCAAAATCGAAGCGGTTCGTTATGCCCGGGTCAACAAAGTTCCTTATTTTGGGGTTTGTCTGGGGATGCAGCTGGCCGTGGTCGAGTTTGCCCGCGGCGTACTGGGGCTGAGTGACGCGAATTCGGCCGAGCTTGTACAAAATACAAGTGACCCTGTCATACACATCATGCCCGATCAGGTAGATATCGATCAAAAGGGCGGTACCATGCGCCTTGGGTTATATCCCTGCAAATTGATTGACGGCAGCCGCAGCCGTGCGCTGTACGCCGAAGACCTGATCTACGAGCGCCACCGCCACCGGTATGAGCTGAATAACAAATACCGCGAAGAACTCGAAAAGAACGGGATGAAAATCTCCGGGATTTCGCCGGACGCGCAACTGGTCGAGATTGTCGAAATATCCGACCACCCCTGGTTTGTGGGCGTTCAGTTCCACCCCGAGTTTAAGAGCCGGCCAAACCGGCCCCACCCGCTCATCTCCGGCTTTGTTCAGGCCGCCCTGAGCCGCCGGGAGGGCAGGTAGCCTTGCCGCAATATCATTCCCGCTCTGAGGACGAGACAACATCTGTCGCGGCCGAGTTTGCAAGGACATTGCAAAAAGGCGATACCCTCGCGCTGTTTGGCGGCTTGGGGATGGGCAAAACCGCTTTTGTGCGCGGGCTGGCCGACGGTTTGGGGCTGGACGCAGAGCAGGTTTCCAGCCCAACTTTTGCGCTGGTTCATGAATATCGCGGCACGGATGTCACGCTCTGTCACTTTGACATGTACCGGGTAAGCGGCGAGGACGACCTTCACACAACCGGTTTCTTCGATTATCTGGACGGCGAAAACATTCTGGCCATTGAGTGGAGCGAAAAAATTGTGGATGCTTTGCCCAAAAACACCATCACCATCCAGATTTCTCCGGGGAATGGGGAGTCAGACCGCGTGATTGAGATTCAGCCCGGAGAGGGGAAGACCCGCATTTGAAGATTTTAGCGCTGGATACTTCTTCCCGGGCGGCGTCTTGCGCCATCATGCGGGACGGTGTGCTGGCCGGTGAGTTTTTCGCCAATATCGGGTTGACACACTCGCAGACAGCTATGCCGATGGTTGAGGCAATGCTGGAGCAGACAAAAATCAATCTGCACGAAATCGATGTGTTCGCGGTGACCACCGGGCCGGGTTCGTTTACAGGGCTGCGGATTGGCGTCTCCTGTGTTAAGGGGATGGCCGCCGCGCTGAACAAGCCCTGTGCCGGAGTGTCTACCCTGCTGGCTTTGGCAGGCGGTGTGAGTGTCTTTTCGGGATATATCTGCCCGGTGATGGACGCACGGCGGGAGCAAGTTTACACCGCGTTGTTTGAAAGTACAGGCGGGCAAACCCTCCGCAAACGGGAGGATGAGGCCTTGCCGCTTTCCGAACTCAAAACAGTGTTGGCCGCGCTTGCGCCCACCCCGGTTTTGCTGGCCGGGGACGGTGGCAGTCTCGCGTTTGGCACACTGGGTGACCTTGGACATGTCAGCCTCGCACCCGAGCGGATTTTACACCAGCGGGCGTCGGTGGTCGCGCAGATCGCAGGTCAGATGGCGGTCGACGGCCAGTTGGTATCGCCAGGCGGGCTCGCTCCCGGCTATCTCCGGCTTCCCCAAGCCGAACGGGAGCGCCTTGAGGCAATCAACCAATGAAATAAGGAGCGTGCGCATGGTTACAAATATCGGCCCCGACCCCAGCAGCACTTATCCGAACAAGAATCTAAAGCAAATCTGCTTTATTAATAATGTGGTCAAGAACCCAAATATCGTAATTGGTGATTATACCTACTATGACGATATAAACGGGGCGGAAAAATTTGAAGAACGCGTTACACACTTTTACGATTTTATTGGTGATAAACTGATCATCGGTAAATTCTGCGCGATTGGCCGCGGGGTGGAGTTTATCATGAATGGCGCAAACCATCGCATGTGTTCTGTGACAACCTACCCCTTTAACATCATGGGCTGCGGTTGGGAAAAAGCCGCGCCATCATTAGAAGATTTGCCGCTAAAGGGCGATACGGTAGTTGGCAGCGATGTTTGGATCGGGCAAAATGTTACGGTTATGCCGGGGGTTAAGATAGGGGATGGTGCAATTATCGCCGCCAATTCTGTCGTGACAAAAGACATTCCGGCATATCACATAGCAGGCGGGAATCCGGCCGGAATGATCAGGAAGCGCTTCAATGACGAGCTTGTTAGCTACCTTTTGAAAATTAAGTGGTGGGATTGGCCGCCGCAAAAAATATTTGATAACCTCGAGATTTTGTGCAGTTCCGATCTGGAAGCGATAAGAAAAATAAGCGCATGAGGGCGGTACATCCGGGCAACTTTCACGGGCAAACCGTTTAATTGTGACATTGACAAAAGCGTATAAATGAAAGGAAGGCTGTAATTATGAAGGGCAAACCGGTAATCTTTGATCACCCTCTCATTCAGCACAAGCTGACTTTTGTGCGGGACAAGAACACCGACACCAAAGAATTTCGCGAGCTTATCTCAGAGATTGCGGCGCTTATGTGCTATGAGGCCACCCGCGACCTGCCTTTGATGGACACCGAAGTAACCACCCCCGTCGGCCCGGCCAAGACCAAAATTCTGGCCGGCAAAAAGCTGGCCATCGTCCCCATTTTGCGGGCGGGGCTGGGGATGGTTGACGGCATCCTGCGGATGATCCCGGCGGCCAGGGTTGGGCATATCGGCCTTTATCGCGACCACGAAACCCACCTGCCGGTTGAGTATTACTGCAAGCTGCCCTCAGATATCAGCGAGCGGGATGTCTTTGTCCTTGACCCGATGCTGGCCACCGGCGGCTCGGCGGTGGACGCAATCACCATGATCAAAGAAAAGGGTGCAAAAAACATCTATTACCTTTGTATCATCGCCGCACCAGAAGGGCTTGAAATGCTGGGCAAAGCACATCCGGATGTGCAAGTTTACTGCGCTGCACTTGATGAGAAGCTCAATGAGAACAAGTACATTGTCCCCGGCTTGGGCGACGCGGGTGACCGAATCTTCGGTACAAAGTAATCATTGACAAATTCAGCCGCGGGATAGTATGATGTAAAGTGGCGGTGATCTCGGCCGCCCGACCAACTTTGTTGGAGGTAACAGGCAGATATGATATACAGTATGACCGGATATGGCCGGGCCGCCAGAACAATTGACGGGCGGGAAATCGGCGTTGAAATCCGCTCGGTCAACCATCGTTTTTTTGAATTCAGTGTGCGCCTCCCCCGCTCGATGAACTATCTCGAAGAGATGTTGAAGTCGCAGGTACACGCAAAAGTTTCCCGCGGGAAGATTGACCTCAACTTATCCCTGCTCTCACTCGAAGAACCGAACGCCCAGGTTCTGATCAACCGCCCGCTGGCTGAGGGGTATCTCGCGGCTTTGCGCTCGCTTGGTGAAGAACTCGGTGTCGAGGATGACGTAACGCTGTCCTCCTTATCGCGCTTTCACGATATTTTTGTACTGCGCAAGAGTGAGCTGGACGAAGACGCACTGGGCGAAGCGGTCAAGACAGTGGCCGGCGAGGCACTTGAGCACTATATGGCCATGCGGGCAGCTGAGGGCGAAAAACTCAAACAGGATGTAGTTGAGCGGCTGGCGCGAATACTTGCCTTTCTCGAGCAGGTTGAGACGCGTTATCCCGCCATTGTGGACGCTTACCGCGCCCGGCTCTTCCAAAAGCTGACCGATCTGCTGGACGGCCAGCAAGCCGACGAGCAGCGAATTCTGACCGAGGCCGCCATCTTTGCCGAAAAAACCGCGGTGGCTGAAGAGACAGTCCGCCTGCGCAGTCACATCACCCAGCTTGAAGATGTTTTGAACGCCGACCAGCCAATCGGGCGAAAGCTCGACTTCTTAGTTCAGGAAATGAACCGTGAAGCCAACACAATCGGCTCAAAGGCACAGGACATCGAGGTCGCCAAGCTGGTAGTCGAAATCAAAAGCGAAATCGAAAAGATTCGGGAACAGATTCAGAACATCGAATAGTATGGGGGGAATCGGCCATTAAGCTGATTAACATCGGTTTTGGGAATATGGTTTCGGCCGGGCGGGTGATTGCCATTGTAAGCCCTGAATCCGCGCCCATCAAGCGGATTATTCAGGACGCGAGGGATCGCGGCACACTGATCGACGCAACTTACGGCCGGCGCACCCGCGCGGTTATTATCACCGACTCCGACCACATCATCCTCTGCGCGGTTCAGCCCGAAACGGTTGCCGGGCGGCTGGACGGCGAGGGCAGTGATGACTAGACGCGGGGCGTTGATTGTGGTATCCGGCCCATCCGGGGTGGGCAAGGACTCTGTGCTCAAAGCGTTTATGCCCGGGCGGCGGGATATTATGCTGAGCATTTCGGCCACCACCCGCCCGCCAAGAGTAAATGAAATAGACGGCGAGCACTACCACTTCATCTCACAGGATGCGTTTAAAGACATGATCGCCAAAGACGAAATGCTTGAGTACGCCGAATACGCGGGCAACTATTACGGCACCCCCAGACAGTGGGTCGAGGAAAACTTGCGCCGGGGAATGCACGTCATTCTTGAGATCGAGCTGGTCGGCGCGTTAAAGATTCGCGCACTCATGCCCGAGGCCGTTTTTGTCTTTTTGATGCCGCCATCCCTTTCCACCCTGCGGGACCGGCTGATCGGCAGGGGAACCGAGACACCGTCTTCTATCAGCGCGCGAATGGAAGCCGCCAAAAAGGAAATCCTACAGGCGAGCGCTTACGATTACATCATTGTCAACCACACACTGCCCGACAGCTGTGAGAAGCTGAGCGCAATCATCGGCGCAGCTGCCCAGCGGGCATCCCACTTAAAAGATATCATTCAGGAGGTTACTAAAGATGCTTAGACCATCCATGTACCAGATTATCGGGAAACACGACAACTACTACGAGTTTGTAGTCGCGATCGCACAGCGCGCGCGGGATATTGCCGACGTGGCCGAAAGCAACCATATTTCGTTGGTTGAAAAACCGGTAAAACTGGCCGTAGAGGAGTTTTCCTGCGGGACTGTAAGGGTCAGTGATTTCATTTAGCCATTGGTGATAATTCGCTTCCCATATTATCCATTTGTCATATAACCTTTGAGCGGAGGTATGTGAAATTGCATCTGACCGCCGGGGTAGCCGTGGAGGGCGCGGCCTTTCATTTTGACCGTGTCTATACTTACCTGATTCCCGCGGAGCTGGCGGGTAAAGTATTGCCCGGCTGTCGGGTGCGTGTGCCATTTGGGCGCTCGAACGCAAAGCGGCTCGCGGTCGTTCTCTCATTGGGTCAAGCGGCAGAAAATGCTCGCCTCAAGCCAATAGTCGAACTCTTGGACCCTTCTCCCCTGTTGGACGAGGAGGGCCTTTGGCTTTTACGCTATTTGCGCGAACAAACTTTTTGCAGCTGGTTTGACGCGCTCAAGCTTTTGTTGCCGGCCGGATTGGGTATAGTCTTTACCGCGCTTTATTCACTGACCGAACAGCCTCATCCATTGTTGGATACACGACAGAGCGAGATTATAGCTATCCTTAAAAAACGCGAACGACCACTTTCACTTATACAACTGAGTAAGGCGATTGGTGCCACACAAAAAGAGCTGGATGAATTGGTCGAAATGGGCGCGATCGTCCGGCTTGAGCGCAGCCGTGGGAAAGTTCTGGACGAAAAAGTCACCATGCTGCGGCTGCTGGACGGCTGGGAAACGCTAAAGTTGAGCACCGGACAAAGAAAGGCGGCCAGCTTTCTGGCTGAAAGCGACGGCGCAACGCTCAAGGAACTGCTTTATTTCACAGGGCTGTCACGGGCGGTGGCTGAGGGGCTGCGCAAGAAAGGCGGGGTCGAGTTTTATGACTTTGTTCTGCCGCGAAACCCATACGCCGGGAAAGATATGCCGCCGCTGTCAGCCATCACACTAACCGCAGAGCAACAGGCGGCCGTCGACCGGTTGACCGCATGTCTGGACTCCCCCGACAGGCCCGCCCTGCTCTACGGGGTGACCGGTTCGGGTAAAACACAGGTTTATCTCACGCTGATCGAAGAAGCGCTGGCACGTGGGCGGGGCGCAATTGTGATGGTGCCCGAAATCTCGCTGACCACGCAGACGATGGAGAGCTTTCACGCCCGGTTTGGCGGGCGGGTAGCTGTTTTGCACAGCGGGCTTTCGCTGGGTGAGCGTATGGACGAATGGCGGCGGATCAAAAGCGGCGGTGCCGACATTGTAGTCGGCACCCGCTCAGCCGTCTTTGCGCCAATGAGCAACATCGGCCTGATCGTGATTGACGAAGAGCAGGAACACAGCTACAAATCCGACAAATCCCCTCGCTTTCACGCCCGTGAGATCGCACGGGCACGCTGTCGTCAACAGGGCGCGCTGCTTTTACTGGCATCCGCTACCCCGTCGATTGAGAGCTATCACGCCGCCAAAATCGGGCAGGCTGAATTGATAATATTGGACACCCGATACGGTCCGAATAACCTCCCGGTTGTCGAAGTAATCGACATGGGTGGTTCCGAAAACCTCTCGGACACACCTTCCTTGAGCGCCCGCCTGCGGGAGGAGCTGCACTACAACTTACACAAAGGTGAGCAGAGCATACTGCTGCTCAACCGGCGGGGACACTCAACTTTGGTTCGGTGTTCGGGGTGCGGGGATGTGGCCGAATGCCCCTCCTGTTCGGTCGCGATGACTTATCATGCGGCAAACGGTGCTCTGCTCTGCCATTATTGCGGCCATCAGAAAGAGCGGGCGACTTGCTGTGCGCTCTGCGGAAGCGAGTTGCTTCGTTATATGGGCGAGGGGACGCAAAAACTGGAAGAAACGCTGCGAAATGTCTTTCCGGACGCGCGAATTCTGCGGGTGGATATGGACACAACTATGAGCAAGTTCGCGCACCAGCGGCATTTTTCAGCTTTCGCTGCCGGTGAGTACGACATCATGATCGGCACCCAGATGGTGGCCAAGGGGCTAAACTTCCCAAAGGTTACGTTGGTGGGAGTATTGGGTACCGATCTTAGCCTTTACGCCAATGATTTCCGCAGTTTTGAGCGGACATTTGCCCTGCTCACCCAAGTGGTTGGGCGGTCAGGGCGAGGTGCGCTTGGCGGCCGGGCATTTATCCAGACCTACTGCCCGGAAAGCCCGGTCATTAACCTGGCCGCCAAACAAGATTACCCCGCTTTCTTCGCTGACGAGGATGAAAGCCGCCGACTGCATATCTATCCACCTTACTGCCAGATGGCCGGAATCGGCTTTGTCGGCCCCGACCGGCGGGAGGTGGCACAGGCCGCCCGTTCTTTCGCACAGCGATTTGGCGAACTGGCAAAGAGCGACTACCCCGGCCTGCCCCTCCGGCTCCTGGGGCCAACCCCGGCCGAGCTGGCCAAATCGGCGGGCAAATATCGCTTCAAACTGATTTTAAAATGCAAAAACAACCAGCCAACCCGCGCCTTAATCGACGCGACCCTGCGCTGGTTTTACGAGAACAACAAACATGTGGGCGCTTTCGTTGACATGCACTACAACGGCTGGTAGCGAGGAGAGATTTAGATGGCACTCAGGATTATTTTAACCGGCGAGGATGCTGTGCTCCGCAAGAAAAGCCGGGAGGTCACCGTTTTTGACGAGCGGCTGCACCAGCTGCTGGACGATCTGTATGAGACGATGGAAGAGGCAAACGGGGTGGGGTTGGCCGCCGTGCAGGTGGGAATTCTGCGCCGGGCGGTGGTTATCGATGTGGGCGAAGGGCGAATCGAGCTGATCAATCCGGTCATCACCCAGCGCTCGGACGAAAAAATCTGCTCACCTGAGGGCTGTCTTTCCTTCCCCGGCGAGACCGGGCTGGTCGAGCGCCCCAAGTCGGTAACCGTGGAGGCACTTGACCGCAACGGCAATTTCTTTGCCGTCACCGGACAGGATCTGCTTGCCCGCGCACTTTGCCACGAACTTGATCACCTGGACGGCATCATCTATCAAGACCACGCGATCCTGATGCTTGACCCAAGCGAAGTGGCTGACGAGGATGAATAAAAGGAGATGATCGGATGTCTCGATTCTTTTTAAGCCGATTAGATGGCCAAACCGCCTACATCGAGGGAGAGGACGCCAAGCATATCGCAAAAGTTTTGCGGGCATCCTCAGGACAAGAGTTCACGCTCAGCGACGGGGCAGGCGTCGATTATCTCTGCGCTGTACGCGCGCTTTCGCCTGCTCTGATCACCCTGGATGTACTGTCCAGTCAGCCCTGCAAAAGCGAACCGAAAGCCAAAATTCGACTTTTTCAGGCTTTGCCCAAAGGTGACAAACTCGAGTTCATCGTCCAAAAGGCGGTCGAGCTTGGGGTCAGCGAAGTTATTCCGGTACTCACCTCCCGCTGTATCTCACGGCCCAGCCACAAAGGGATGGACAAAAAGCTGGTTCGACTCCAACGAATCGCCTACGAGGCGGCCAAACAGTCGGGGCGCAGTATCATCCCGCAGGTACGCCCCCTGCTCGAGTTCGACAAAGCGATCGACCAGATGGCCGGCTGTGAGCTCCCTTTGCTCTTTTACGAGGAGAGCCGGACCCCACTCCGGCAGCTGTTAAAGCCGGAGGCTGCCTCTGTCTCGCTGATGATCGGGAGCGAGGGCGGTTTTTCGCCCGGCGAAGCTGATCTTGCCCAAGTTCGGGGAGTACCGGCTGTCGGTTTGGGCGGCCGGATTTTGCGCTGCGAGACCGCACCAATTGCGGCCCTATCGGTGATTATGTACCACCTCGGTGAGTTTTGATGCAGTAAGATTGCCCGATCCTTCCTAGGGCGTGTTGACATAAAGCTGAACGCCCGTATTTTGGTGAATTTTGAGCCTTTCTTCGTTGTCGTTACAAAGTACTGACGATGAGCGCCCATACAGCGAAGAGTCTCAGCGGAATACATATAGTATTCCTTCCTCCTCCGCCTTGAAATGCTCGAAAATTCACTCAAAATCC
>WRBI01000046.1 GCA_009784625.1 Oscillospiraceae bacterium
GCTAAACGGCTCAAAGCTCTACGCGGTCTTTCGCCTTACGAATTCATTGTTAATTCTTGGGTTGATAAACCTGAGCTATTTCATTCAGTCCCATCCCAGCTCATTTTGGGACGGTACATCTAGCATCGAATGTGTCCGTGGTTTCGATAGTAGACGCAGACTCATTGACAAAGTAGACTCGACCGGGTGACTCGTTTTGAGAGAGCGCGGGTTCAAGCTCACCCCAGCTTGTCAGTATATGCGCACCCTTTCTCTCGAAACACAGCAGTATATCGCCATCATTAAACCCAGACATCGTGATGTTATCGGGGAAGTATGAATGAAAAACCAAGCTAATTGCATGATGGTCGCCAATGACCCTGGTTCGAATCCTTATCAGCGTTTGCCATCCGTCAACGTGAATATCGGCGAAGTATTCATTATGTTGGTTGCGAAAAATTTTAATACCATACGCTCAGGTCATGTCTGACCCCGCATATCCCGGGAAAACTCTGCAAAGGCATACCTGCCAACCCAAGGAATCCAGGCCGCTGTCCACGATGTTTATGCCTCAAAAGCAACAAACAGACAGTAGTCAAGGCGGCGCGCATAATATGACTTTAACTCTGTCTGTTTGTTCATTGTGTGCTACCTTCTTTCAAAAAAACTGTCTCTTCGATCGATAACTCTTTGCGCCACTTCTATAACCCCATCATTATTTATGTCAAGGCTTCTGTTTTGCTCGTAAAGGCCATCACCCACGCGCATTAGCACACGGTCATCCGGCGCGGTCACAGCATTTGGCCATAGCACAGCTGAGCTGCGTCGCTTGATCTTTTAGCAGTGCCCGTGCCAGAGTACTCTCTGAATCTGAGGTCATAAACTCCAAGGCCATGTAAATAGATGCTTGCCCAATGGCCATTGCCTTGCACAACGCATATCAGCCTGGCCCTAGGGTCGGCCAGTTGCTCTGCGCTATATAAAGAGCCGACAATACCACTGACACCACTGATTGCCTCGCCGTCAAACAAATACACATTCAGCGCGCCATAGCTCCTTGCGCCAGCAAACATCTTGGCGAGTGTTGTTGTGATTATCCTTCTTCTCGTCAATTACGGTTTGCGCCAACCATCCGTTATGATAGAGATAGTCCCATCCCGCTTCATTTCGCACAAGGCCTATCTGCTGCGAATCCGGGTCATTGATAGATTCGAGTGCAAGCATGGTTCCGCGCACATCCCTGCCAGCAATAATGGATTCGCCATCGGTCTTGAACACATACAGTGTGCCAGTATTCCTTGAGCCGACAAAACCAGCTCCGGTGATCACTGCGATAATCTCATCAACTCCGTCGTGATCCAAGTCATAGAATCCAATCGCAATAGATGCAGGCACAACCCATCCGGCTATCTGTTCATCATAATCCAGTTCCAAGAACTCTCGAATCGCTTCCCTTGCAACAGAATAGCGATCGTCTGGGCTGTCATAATCAAAAGAAATCCATTGAATCTCTAAAGAATTTGCATCAATATAACCATCGCGCTGTAATGTGTTACCTTCTGTTTCATCACGCACTAACGCTTCCGGCACCGGCAGAGGGACGAGATCTTGCACCTTTAGATCGCTGCGTTCCTCTTCGTCATACGGGGACAACTGGCAAGAGTATATTACGGCGAAAAGTGTGATTAGGATGCCGATCGCTGTAACGATTTTTTTGCAGATAAGTCATCCCCCTATCCGTATCGCTTTTGCAAAATTGTTCTTAAAGTCTACGGTGCTTAGTTAAAAATATCTGTCAAATCATATCCGCCAAACCGATCCATATAATATGTAGCCAGTGTTCCATTTCCGTCTCTGCGAATTGTTTCATCTCTGAACATATCCCGAATATTTCTTGTTCCGACCAGATGGGCAGCCAAAAGCAATCCCGAAGCAGTAACTTCGACCGATATCTCCTCCTCTGTGTCTGGGTGTATTCCTGTAAAAGTGGTCCCCACGTACGAGTGGAGGTTATAGCCCCGAAGCCGTTGGTCCCAAAGCACTTGGTGATAAGCCCTTACCGCAGTATTCTGCGCTTCCGGGCTGTCCAAAAAATATCTGCACGACTGCTGATTCCAAAATCTCTTGCAAGATCAGTCCAGTTTCCGTCTGAGTCAATAAAGTCGGCTTCTTGCAGTGCAAGCGTACCGAGTTGATATAACCCCATGTAATCGCCGTTTTCTACCCAATGCCTGTTGCTGATCAACACAGCTTTCAAAGAAAGCCTAGTCTGTTTGATAGACAGCAAAAGCTAAATGCGTATAAAGCGATAATAAACGCGCCCTCAGGCTAAATCCCTCGAAATGTTTAAATGCATGTTGATTAAAGTAACCCGCAACAAACAGCCCATCTTCTGTTTGAAAAAAAACATATGGAAACCATGCGAATATGATGATGTCATCAAGGCCGTCGCCGTTTAGATCTGTAACTACAATATCATCAATATCCATTCCATCAATGCTCGAAATAAAAACAGTGGAAAGAGAATCGCCATATTCATTCACCAAGTATGCGGAAGAATGTAACCGATTGTCAACAGTTGTTACTGCCGCTACTTGCAAGTCACCACCTATTGCGGGTACATCAATGTCGAACAAGTGGATTTGAATGGGGCGTCTGTTTTCGTGGGTATATGATTCCGATCTCGCAATCATGTGTGATAGGTTAAATGGAACAAAGCTATATATTTTGCCACTGTCTAAGGCTACCGTTATTGCACGTTCGCCAAACTCTAGTCTGGCACCTGCTTGGTCACCGTCTTTGTTTGTCAAGACTAGATCAGCAACGTTGGCGAAAACAGCGCCAGAAAACGCAATCGGACGAGTGTCCCAGCCATTTTCTTCAAAAAAGATCGCATTTGGAGGCCACCAAGTAAATTCACCTTCTATCAAGCCGCTATCTATGTCGAAAATATGTAATTCAATGTGAGGTGATGCCACATCCCCTGGGTTCCATCTGTCAATATACCACCTTTTCATTAGAAATTCTCTGTAATCAAAGAGGTCTGTGCTTATGGGAGGATGAGGAGTGTCCTCATCCTCCCATAAGCTTTGTGCCGCATAACTTTTATGATCAACAACGTACATCGTCAGCAGCAAAAAGCAAAGTGTTCCCCTAAACACCATTGAGATCAGCTTGACATGAGTTTTGACCATGTTGCTCCCCTTATCATCTTCCGCTAAAGTGTTCGTACCAGTTTTCAGCGAACTCAACACGCCGTGTCACCATCTGGGCAGTGTCGCCTGACCTTAAATAGTGCCCATGCAGGATTAAAGTCAGTGTTTCTACATCTTCGGTTGAAGTCATGAATTCTTCGAACGTCATGGCAAACGGGGCGTGATACCAGTCCACCGCTCTGTTTCGGTCGTTTAGCCACCTGCGGCTTTCGGGTTGCATAGAAGATACAATGAACTCAAGCTGCAAATTCATAAGCTCGAGCGGATCCATGCTGTTGGCTGTTTGTGCGTCAGGAATGCCTGCCCAATCAAAAAAGTCAATCGCCGGCGTCCATTGAAGCAACCCAAATCCGGCCCTGCGATCATTGTTAACAATAGTCGTTCTATCCTGTTGCTGCCAAACGCCGGGATTCAACCAACTTTCCCTATGAATATTGCCTAGCAAAGCGGAAATCGCCTGAACCGACCAGCCTTCGTTTCTCAAGTACTCGAAAATATACTCAGCGTTTGCGATCTGTTGTTCATCGGTTAATCTATCCTGATCTGTTCTCGGGATTGAAAACACTGGCAAGTCGATGTCGCTAGGTGCAGAAAATCTCCCGGCACCAAATGCCTCAATCTGCCGCACAATTTCAGGACTATACCTGAACAAGTCCGCCAACTGAGCAGCAAAAGCGCGCCGCTCATCGTTGCTAAAGTCGCCGTAAAGTTTTTCAAGTACCATCGCAATTTCGGCGTCAGTCAACCGCTCGCTCGCGATGTTCTCCCACAAAACCCGCTCGGCGGCTTGCGGGTTGCGGTTTGGATCTCCATTGCTGACCAGCACAACGCACCGACAGTTCGGGTGAAAGGGCGGCAGGTTTACACCCTCGCGCGCCTCAGCCACCCGGTAAACTTTGCCGTCGTGCTGCCTGCAAACGTCGGTTGCGTCCGCGAATGTCACGATTTGGTAGTGCGTGAAGCCGACCAGGTCAATCTGGCGGCCATTTGTGCTTTTGGCAACCTTAAGCGCCTCTGTCGACAATCCGAGCTTGTCCTCATCACATACCGACAGTACATACCCTACTTTTCTCACATACATAGACTATACCCCTTTTTCTTGTGTGTGTAAAGGATAAAATATCCTCTCACATAAGGGGGGGAATCGAGAAAATTCGCCTTCAAAACGCTACATTTTTAGTGTCTGGCAAAGATGTTCGTTTTTTCGTATAGATGCACAAACAAGCTGGCAAATCACGATTGGTTCTATCTATATATTCAGAAACGCCACCCTTTTATCTTAACAAGGCGGCGTTCGAGTATTTTTCGTAAGTTTGTTCATTTGAAAGTCTATAAAGCGTGTGGTTGTGCGGTTTGTTTGAACCCTATAGTTCCACTCTCACCATAGAAAAACCGCTTAACCATCGCGATATGCGGTTTTAAATTATATCCGATCGTACATCCAGTTGCCGCCGCTTTTGGTCAGAACATCCCACTTTGGCGGAAGTACGCGGATACTCCACAGCTTGCCCCGGGTTATGTTGTCGAGAAAGTTTATGTAAAACTCGCCGTTGTGCAGGTGTGAATCTTTGAGCAGTGCTTTGCCGAACTCTTTGATTTCACCCGCGGAAAAATCGTGGCCTTGGGCGTTGATCTGTATGGTGGCCGGCTCTGCGTCCAGCGCAAACAGTTTGGCGGCCCGTTCCTGGTCGCTGATTAAAAACTCCACCAGCGCTTCCGCTCTGTCTTGTGTTAGCATATCGCCCTCCGAAAAGTTATTTGCGCACCGCTAAGCTGAAGTCCGGCCGGTTTTGGGAGTTCGTACACTCTCCCAAAGCAGCCTGGAGAACTGGTGTGCGGCATCCGGACTTTCACTTAACAGCCGCACAACATGGCCGCCGCCGGCCTGGGAGATCGCGGCCTCAACGCCGTCGTAAACAGGCAGGGTGATGTTGTCGTACCCGTAAAGATAGATCAGCCCCTGGCAAACGCGGCCCTCATAGAAGCCCAATCCAAAGAAATCGGCCTGGCCGGTGAACAGGCGGGTGTGATCCAAAAAGACCGGCTTGCCATCCACATTTACGCAGACACGGGAGGAGTAGCGCGCAAACTTCAGCCGCTCACCCATCCCTTCTCTGCCGCAGGCGAGTATGTCGGTAAAGATGAACTTTGCGCTCAACGCCAGTTTGATTTCCATATTTGAGCGAAAGGTGTTGTTGGTAAAAGGGATTGCCGGTTGCGGCATATAACACAGTTCAGCGTTTTCGCCGACTTGTATGGCGACTTTCTGCACCGTTTCACCATCGGTAGAGTTGTAAAGCTTCTGATAAGACTGTGCGGTAATCAGAGTCCGGGTGTTTTCGCCCATTTCAAAGCTTATGTTGTAGCGATCCCCCTTAAGCATACCGGGGCCGGCCAGCAGGGTCATGACCTCGGTATACCCATCCTCGTGGTAAAACGATTTCGCTATTTTGAGCGGGTTGGAAAAATAGCTATTGGCTACAATCGTCCGGCCGTTTGCCTGCCGCTGTGTCCGCACAAACAATTCACCCATAGGCTATACCTCAAGCAAGACGTTTTTCTTGACCCATTCAATGACTTTGTCAAGCCCGTCCAGTGTTTTCAGGTTGGTGAAGACGAACGGCTTGCCGCCCCGCGCTTTGTCCGAATCCTTGGCCATCACGTCCAGATTTGCGCCGACCAGAGGCGCGAGATCAACTTTGTTGATGACCAGCAGATCAGATCGAGTCAGCCCCGGGCCGCCTTTGCGGGGGATCTCTTCACCCTGTGCCACATCAATGATGTAGATGGTCGCGTCCGCGAGATCGGGGGAAAAGTTCGCGGAAAGGTTGTCTCCGCCGCTTTCGACAAAGATGATTTGCACATCGGGGAAACGGGCGGCCAAGTCCTCCACCGCTTCCAGATTCATAGAGCAGTCTTCGCGGATAGCGGTGTGCGGGCAGCCGCCGGTCTCAACGCCGATGATCCGGTCGGCGGCAATCGCCGAATTGCGTTTGAGAAAGTCCGCATCCTCCCGGGTGTAAATATCGTTGGTTACAACACAGATGCTGTACTCTTTTGAAAGCGCACGGGTCAGCCGCTCAATCAGCGCGGTTTTACCGGCCCCGATCGGGCCTCCGACCCCAATTCTGACATAAGACATAGATCGAACCTCCCATGTGTTTGCCGATGTGAGTCACCGGCAAAAAGTGATAAGTTTTTGTTTTCTTCCCGCCAATAGCGGGGAGAGAACAAGTGATCCGCATGAATGACATAAAAATCAAGAGCTATACAGCCTGCCCTCCAGCGTCTCGTGCTGCATTGCCCGCAGGTCAAACCCACAGCCGGATACCCCAAGCTCTTCGATTTCGGCTGAAATGGCTTTGTGGACAGCCGCGGGAATCCCCTCCATCGCGTCGTAAAGCGCGGGCTGCGCATATGTTTGCCCGAGTGGTACAAGTTTGACCGCATGGTTGGTCATTATCGACAAAAGGCTGTAGGCGTAAAGCTCAAGCGCGCGGTCCACCTCCACCGCAAGGTCGCCGATCAAAAGCCCGACCGCAACCGGATAATGTCCGGTACACCGCCCGTCTGCGACCGCATCGCTCAGCGCTTTCAGGCCGGGGTAATCCGCAAAATTGCCCAGCGTTTTGAGCAGCCGGCTGCCCAATCGCTCGCTGGTAAGCCGCACCTCGAATGGCTGCTTCATGGCTGCGCACAGATTATCAAGCAGGGAAAAATCCTCGCCCTGTGCCGCTTTGGCAGCCAGACCCAAATCCCCATAAGGCAGAATATATAACTGCGCGTTCAAATAATGGGTCAGACTTTCGCGGTCAAACACCAGCCCTTTTTGGGTGTATGTTTCCATCCCGCCTGAAAATGCATATGAGCCAATTGGGAAGAGGGAATCAAAAACTTGATAGAGCGGCAGCATACCCGTCTGCCTAGTCATGGCTGTGACCTCTGACCGTCACTTCGGGTATAAACTTGGTGGTCACTTTTTCGCACCGAAACCCCTTTTTTTCGAGATACTCAAATGTCGGGCGCTCGTAGGGCGTATCCACCCAGCCCTCCCCGAATGTCAGCGGGATGTGCCGGTTGCCCAATTCAAAGCAGGCGCGGCCCATCTCACGCAGGTCACCCGCATACAGGCGGGTGACCTCGCAGGGGACAAGAGAGAGCGCGATGATCCGCGAATCATCCTCAAACAAGATGGCGCCGTCAAACATATGCTCAGACAGCCGCACGCCGATCTCCTCGCCGGATGACGCCGTTTTTTTCATAATCCGCTTGGTTGCTTCATCCCACTCAAAGGGGAGGGTCACGACTTCTTTAGCCGTTTCCCCGCTCAGACTGCCGATAATCTTTTCAAAAACCATGTGAGGGCCTCCTAGAACAAAAAGTATTTTTGCGCGAGCGGCAGCTTGTCGACCGGCTCGCATGTGACGTGTTCGCCGTCTACCGTGACCGTGTACGTTTCGGGGTCAACCTCGATCTTGCCGGTGCGTGTATTGTGATGCATATCCGCTTTGGTCAGGTCGCGGTTGTCTTTGACCGGCAGCACAATCTTTTTGAGGCCCAGCTTTTCGGGCACGCCCTCTTCGATGGCCGCTTTAGAGACGAATGTGATGCAGGTATTGCTGACCGCCAATCCGGCCGCGCCGAACATTTTGGTGTAAAGCACCGGCTGCGGGGTGGGAATAGAGGCGTTTGCGTCCCCCATTCTTGCGGCGATGATCATCCCGCCCTTGACAATCAGTTCGGGCTTTGCGCCAAACATGGCCGGGCGCCAGATGACCAGATCCGCGAATTTGCCGGTTTCGACCGAGCCGACATATTCTCCGATTCCGTGGCAGATGGCCGGGTTGATGGTGTATTTGGCCACATAGCGCTTGGCCCTGAAATTGTCGTTGCGCTCACTGTCTTCAGGCAGGTGTCCGCGCTGATCTTTCATCTTGCTGGCGGCCTGCCATGTGCGCAGGATGACTTCACCCACACGGCCCATCGCCTGCGAGTCCGAGCTCATCATCGAAAAGATGCCCATGTCGTGCAGGACGTCCTCGGCCGCAATGGTTTCGGGGCGGATGCGCGAGTCGGCAAAAGCCACATCCTCCGGAATTTTGCTGTTCAGGTGATGACAGACCATCAGCATATCCAGATGCTCGTCCGCGGTGTTTACGGTAAACGGCATGGTCGGGTTTGTGGAGGAGGGCAAGATGTTCGGCAGCGCCGAAATGCTGATGATGTCGGGGGCGTGCCCGCCGCCTGCGCCCTCGGTGTGGTAGGTGTGTATTGCGCGGCCGCCGATGGCCGGCAGGGTGTTCTCCAGAAATCCGGCCTCGTTGAGGGTGTCGGTGTGAATGGAAATTTGCGTGTCGGTGGCATCGGCCGCGTCCAGCGCGCCGCGGATAACCGCCGGTGTCGCGCCCCAGTCTTCATGAATTTTCAGCCCGACGGCGCCCGCGCGAATCTGCTCGATGTTGCACTCAAGATCGACCGCGCTGCCCGCTTTGCCCAGAAAGCCGACATTCATCGGGTACTCTTCGGCGGCTTCAAGCATTTTTTGGATGTTGAACGCGCCGGGGGTACATGTTGTTGCTTTGGTGCCGTCCGCCGGGCCGGTTCCGCCGCCCAGCATGGTGGTGACCCCGGAATAGAGCGCCGTGTCAATCTGTGTCGGGGTGATAAAGTGGATGTGTGTGTCAACCCCGCCGGCGGTGACAATCATCCCCTCACCGGCGATTACTTCAGTGCCCGCGCCGATGGTGAGCCCGGGGGATACGCCATCCATAGTATCCGGATTTCCGGCTTTGCCCAGTGCACTGATCTTGCCGCATTTGATTCCGATGTCGGCTTTGAAAATTCCGGTGTAGTCCAGTATGATCGCGTTTGTGATGACCAGATCGGGGCAGTCGGCGTCCCGCACGGAGGCCGATTGACCCATTCCGTCGCGGATGGTTTTTCCGCCGCCGAACTTTGCTTCGTCGCCATAAGTGGTCAGGTCTTTTTCCACTTCGATGATCACGGACGAATCGCCCAGGCGAATCCGGTCGCCCGTTGTTGGGCCGTACATGCTCGCGTATTGTCTTCTGCTCATTTCAAACATTGCCTACACCCCCCTGTAGCCCTGCTCTTTTGCCCTTTGAAGCGCCGCCTTTTTGACTTCGGGGTCATCCATCCGGCCCATGACCAGATTGTTCAGCCCGTAGCCGACCCGCGCGCCGCCCAGTTTGACCAGGCGCACTTTTTTGTTGTCTCCGGGCTCAAACCGGACAGCTGTCCCGGCGGGGATATCCAGCCGGTAGCCGAACGCTGCGCTGCGGTCGAATTCAAGCTGTTTGTTGATTTCGAAAAAGTGGTAGTGCGAACCGATTTGAACCGGGCGGTCTGCCGCGTTTATTACGCTCAGCTCAATGGCTTCTCTGCCCTCGTTGATTTTGATGACCGCGTCTTCGTCCACAATGTACTCACCGGGGGTTACTTTCAAAGCAGCCGGTATCGGTTCATGTACGGTTACTAATTTTGTGCCGTCCGGGAAGGTTGCCTCAAGCTGAATCTCATGGATCATTTCGGCTACGCCGTCCATCACATCTTCGCTGCCCAGCATCTGCTTGCCCTTGCTCATCAGCTCGGTCACCGTATATCCGTCCCTTGCCAGCTCTAACAGCTCGGACGTGATGTACGCGATCGCTTCAGGATAGTTCAGCTTGACGCCGCGCGATTTGCGCTGCTTGGCCAGCTCGCCTGCGCAGTGGATGAACAGCCGCTCTTGTTCTCTCGGGGTTAACTGCACTTTTATCGCTCCTCTCCGTGTTGCACCCTAGGTCATAATTTCAAACTTGTTACCGCGACATCACGGCGTATCATTACCTGTCTTTTCGCACAAAAATGCTGCAGTACAGCTGTGGCGATGGGAACTGTATGGGAATTCATCGTCGGCATAAAAAATATTGCCTGTGTTTTTGTGCGAAATGTCAAGATGAATCCGCACTGCGATGTCGCAACAAACGGCTTCAAAACACACTCTAAATCTGTTGGCTATTTAATGATACAAGCCCGCCAAAACAATGTCAAGTACACATTGTCAGAAGTGATATAAGCGATCAAAATAGAAGGTCACCTGTACAGGTGACCTTCTATAATAGCGGTTGTTATGTTAGTTAGGGGAACATATGTCCGGCGATGGCGAACATAATCATTGCAATAATGTAAGGGGCGGCAATAATCGGCAGCGCATTCTTCGCGTAGTCGGTGTTGCGCACGTCGGTGGCCGAACAGGCGAGCGTTACCTCCGCGCCGTAGAAGCAGGCGTTGGCGGCGAATGCGGTGGCGCAAACCAGTGCAGCGGCAACCAGAGGAATGTTGGCGCCCATAGCTTCGGCAACCGGGATGATAACCGGGAAAGAGATGGCGGCCATCCCCCAGAATGTGCCGGCCGCGAAAATCATAACGGAGATCAGGAAGAATACCGCCACCGGCAGGATGGCCGGGTTGAGGATGTCGTAAACCATGCTGATAACGAAAGGCGCAAGGCCGAGTTCCTCGTTGAAGACGCGCAGGGCAAAGGCGGCGAAAACAATACCGATAACCCCGATCATGTCTTTAAATCCATTGAGCATCGCTGTACAGAACTCATGAACTGTGATCATCTTCTGTGATACATACATGATGAAACAGGTTGCAAGCGCTGCCATGATGCCGTACAGCATTTCCACAGTGACCACGGTGACGACGGCCAGCACAATGATCGGAACGATGAAGTTCGCGAAGTGCGGGTATTTTTCATCGGGGTCGATCGACTGGTCAGTGGTTGGCTCATGTCCGGGAATGAACACTTGGCCGCTGTCGGCAGCTCTGGCAATTTCTTTGCGCATCGGGCCCCATACGGGAAGAATGCCAACGACGATCAAGAAAGCGATGATAATTGCTGCAATTGGAAAGAACATAAAGGGAATGGTCGAGATGTAGACTGCGGTTCCTTGCCCAATCGGTGCTACGTTGGTGCTCTCGTACAGACCGGCGAAGAAGGCCGACCAGGTAGAGAACGGGACAACGATACAAATTGTGGTACCGACAGCCATTATAAGATAGCAAAGGAATGTGCGCGATACATTGAACTTGTCGGTTACACGCTTCATGGCGTGGCCGACGACAAGGGCGCTCAGCCATTCGTCAACAAAAACGGCGCAGCCTACAAGAAAGGTTCCGATCAAAGATTTCTTTCTGCTGGTCGCAAACTTAAGCGCGACGGATGAAAAGCTCTTGATGCTTTTTGTAACCTGGAACAAAGCGACCAAGCTTCCAAACAAACCGCACACAAGCGCCATCCACTGCCAGGTTCCGTTGCTCAGCGCCCAGTACATCGAATCTACCCAAGGCGAGAAAAATCCTGTGCCAAATGCAAGTATTGCGCCTACGACGCCGCCGATCATAAGAGATGACATTGTCCTTTTTGTAAGTATGGCCAGGGTAATAACAACGGTAATTGGCAACAAGCTCAAAATTCCCATGTGTTCCACAATCGTGCCTCCTCATGATGATTAGATATAAACTGCGTAAGAAACACGTCCACCGGAATCGACGTTAGACAAACAGAGACCCCGCTGTGTTAGAAACCGATGGCGCAGCCGTCTTTTCGATCATCGCTTCCCCCCTCTAACATGCCGGTCTTAGCATCAATTAAAATGCCTTGATATCCACCGAACACATCAAATTTGCTGATCACGAAATGCCCTATTTCTATGAGCTTAAGCCGTTCCTTCCACTGAACGGCCTGCTCTAAAGCAACGCCTTCCGCCGTGTGGCAAACTCTGGCGGCTTCGCCCGCTTCCTGCGCGTCCATCCCAAACTCGATGATGTTGAGCAAAACCTGTACATGCCCGGCCGGCTGCATATCCCCACCCATAACGCCAAAGCAGAACCAGGGCTTCCCGTCCTTGAGCACCATGGCCGGTATGATCGTGTGCAAAGGGCGCTTGGCGGGTTCCAGGCAATTAAAGTGGCCATCTTCAAGCGTAAACAAGGCGCCCCTGTTCTGCATGATGATCCCCGTCGCCTCCGGCACGACCCCTGAACCGAACTCACAGAAAACGCTGGTTATAAACGACAGGGCGTTTCCATCCGGGTCAACCACAGAAAGGTAAGCCGTATTCGAAGAGGTCCAGTCCCAATCTTTCATTTCACTTGCGCGGTTCGGGTCTATGATTTTTCTGCGCTCGCCTGCGTATTCCTTAGAAATAATCTTCTCGGTGGGCAGGTCGGCGAAATCCGGGTCGGCTATGTAGTTCGCGCGGTCAGAAAAAGCGGCCTTTTTCGCTTCAATGATCAGGTGCATATACTCCGCCGAATTGTGGCCGAGGGATTTCATATCGTACCCCTCAAGAATATTCAGCATTTCCAAAACCATGGCGCCCTGCCCGTTGGGGGGCAGCTCGTAGACCTCATAGCCCTTGTAGTTTGTGCTAAGCGGCTGTACCCAATCTGATTTGTGGTTTTTAAAGTCCTCTTCGGTCAGATAGCCGCTTAAGTCTTTTATGCACTTGCACATTTGCTTTGCCAGCTTGCCTTCATAAAAGGCCTCTTTGCCTTCATTTGCAATCAGTTCAAGGCTGTCCGCCAAATCGGGGATGGTAAAGATATCGCCGGGCTCTGGGGGCTTGCCGTCGTTTAGAAATACCCTTTGCGCTTCTTCCGTCACCAGTGTAGCGGCATTCATCTTCCACTGCTGTGCTATGATGTCCGTTACCGGGAATCCTTCTCTCGCATACCGGATGGCCGGCTGTAAAAGCTCTTTGAGCGTCATGGTGCCGTACCGCTTTAACATCGCGTCCCAAGCATCAACCGCGCCGGGTACGGTGATGGTATGTACACCGGTAAGCGGCAGCTCTGTGTAGCCGGTTTTGGCTTTCATCCCTTCAACATCCAGCGACGCAGCCGAGCGGCCGCTGCCGTTCAGGCCGACCAGCTCACTCTTCTTCGCGTCCCAGTAGATGGCGAAGCTATCGCCGCCGATTCCGCAGGCAAAGGGCTCAACTACCCCGAGAACCGCCGATGCCGCCACCGCCGCGTCTACCGCGTTTCCGCCTTTCATCATCACTTCAAGGCCGGCGGCAGAAGCCAGAGGCTGACTTGAGGCAATCATTGCGTTTTTGCTCCTCACTACAGAGCGGTTGCTTTTGGAATATGCCGGCCGATCACCCATATTGTTTTCCTCCTGAGAATGTGGATCACTACTGCGCTTTGGCTGCCAAACGGCGCTGTGTCAACGCCAAAACGACCAAGACAGGTACTGTACCCCAAATGCCATAAACGCCCCAGGCACTGCTGCAAAGTGCCCCCACCGCGCCCCCTGCTATAAAGACACAAAGTAGCATGAAGAACCCGAATGTCTTTCGGGAAAAAGCCTTTTTCTTTTCGACAAAGATGGCCTGGTAAAGATACTGGCCCATTGAGCGAAGGTTGCCTGTCTGGATGGTTGAGTTAAAGACCCAGCCGCTGTACGTGCGAAAAGCGCTGAGCTGAAAGGCAGCCACGGCAGACAGTAAAACATTTGGCACCGCGTGTGGTACGCTCAGTGGAATCAGCCCCACCAGCAAAAAGAGCGGAATCTCCCAGTAGAGTACCCGCATCTGCCAGCTGCCTTCCGGATGGCCGCGGTATCGGTTGAGGACATGTTCCGCGATAAAAGCGCCAGCTATGGTCGCAAGCATTGGCCAGAGGGCGTTGCGCATAAGTGGGATATCCTGCTCGAAGATCGCCACGGCGAACACCGCCGCGTTGCCGGTTTGATTGACGGCAAAGACGCCCCCGCGCACAATGAACGAGTAAGAGTTCACATATCCGCTGATAAAGGTAAATGCCGCTATAAACCAAAACGATTGCAAGAGCGCCGGCGTTGTCCATACTTTCTTTTCGCGAATATCCGCCAAACATCATCACATCCAAAAATCGCCAAGCGCAAAACAGACCCGACTTAAGATTGTTAAAAAAACTTCACAATATTAATGACAATATTGCGTTAAAATAGGTCATTTTTTCTACTAAGCTCAAATTATAGCATAAAGTTTTAAAAGATGCAAGAAAATTTTATTCCGCCGTCACCTTTTTGGTGCTATAAATAATTTAATAAAAATTTCCGGTTAATTGCGCCAAACCTGTTGACTTTTTACTAATTAACTGTTAATATTTTTGCGGGTTGCTATATCAGTTGCCGGCTGGACGGCAGCTGTGCCGATACAGGACTGGCACCGGCAGCCAAATACAGAACGATGCCCTGCCTGATAATACAGTAAAGTGCATTGATCTTCCAAGGCATCGATTTCACACATCTGAAAGGAGAAAGAAATGTTACTTAAGGACACTGGGAGAACTGTGCAGGAAATCAAGGACCTAACAGCCAAGTATATGATCGAGACCTACAAGCGCTTTGATTTTATCTGCGAAAGAGCTGAGGGTCATTACCTGTACGCTGAAAACGGCGACCGGTATCTGGATTTTTACGGCGGCGTAGCCGTAAACAACACCGGCAACTGTCACCCGAAAGTCGTGGCAGCGATCCAGGAGCAAGCCGCCACACTGATCCACACATTCAACTATCCCTACACCATTCCGCAGGCGCTTCTTTCCGAGCGGGTGTGTGAAGCCCTTGGTTACGACAAAATCTTCTATCAAAACTCCGGCACCGAAAGCAACGAGGCCATGATCAAACTGGCTCGCAAATATGGTATTGAGAAATATGGCCCCAATCGCTTCCACATTATCACTGGTAAAGGCAGTTTCCATGGCCGCACATTCGGCTCGCTTTCCGCCACCGGTCAGGTCGGAAACGTTTTGCAAAACAACTTTGGCCCGATGCTTGAAGGCTTTACATACGCCGAATACGGCAACCTGGCCGACTACGAGAGCAAGATCACAAAAGACACAATCGCCATCATGATCGAGCCGATCCAGGCTGAGGGCGGTGTCGTTGTGCCCACCAAAGAGTTTATCCAAGGTTTGGCCGCGCTCTGCAAAAAACATGAGCTGCTCTTCCTTTGTGACGAAATTCAAACCGGCTGGTGCCGCACCGGTGAACTGATGGGCTATATGCTCTACGATGTAAAACCCGACATTATCTCGATGGCAAAAGGCATCGGCGGCGGTATGCCGATCGGCGCGATCTGCACAACCAAAGAGATCGCCGAGACATTCAGCCTCGGCACCCACGGCACTACATACGGCGGAAACGTTGTCTGCTGCGCCGCGGCACACGCCCAGGTAGGCGTGTTGCTGGACGAAAACTTTGCCGGCAAAGCCAAAGAAGTGGGCGCTTACTTTAAAGAAAAACTGAACAGCCTGCCCAAGCTCAAAGAAGTCAGAGGCCACGGCCTGTTGGTTGGCGCCGAGCTGACCGACCCGATCGCCGTTGCCGTTAAAGAAGAGTGCATCCGCCGCAAGCTGCTCACCACTGCCATCGGCACCAACATCATCCGCATGGTTCCGCCGCTTACCGTCACCAAAGCGGAGTGCGACGAGGTTGTTGCTACATTGACCGCGGCTATCAACGCAGTCTCGTAGTATTTGTGTCCGGCAATTAAAGCAATGATAAAGGCTGCTTGTTGTTTTAGAACCTGTATTCAATAACGAGAAATGCTCACCAGCCGAAACGCTTTGAGTATTGAATACAGATTCTTCAATAGCTGCAAGCAGCCTTTATTTACTAGGGGGATCACTTCGTTGGAAACGAGTACGATCGCACTGATTATAATTGGCGTAACAATGGTGCTGTACGCGACCGAATACCTGCCTATAGCCGCTACGTCAATTATGGCCTGTCTTGCCCTTGCGATATTCGGGGTGCTTCCGATAACCGGCGCGTTTTCCGGTTTTGGGAATGATATGGTTTATCTGATCGTGGGCATGGTCATTGTCGGCAACACGCTTTTCGAAACCGGCGTCGCTAAAGCAATCGGCCAAAAGATCATACAAGGGGTCGGGACTAAGGAAAGGCTGTTTATGCTCGCCCTTGTCCCGGTTACTACCGCGATCTCAATGTTCTTGAGCAATACCGCCACAGCATCGATCGTTCTGCCGCTGGTAGCAAGCGCGGTCGCGGCGTCCGGCGGTAAGCTGACCAAAAAGAACACTTTTATGATGGTGGGTATCCTCGCGGTAACGGGTGGCGGCCTCACCCTTGTAGGCTCAACGCCGCAGTTGATTGCACAGGGCTTTCTGGTAGACGGCGGGCACGAAACCCTGGGCTTCTTCGAGATTGCCAGAACGGGCTTGCCAATCATGATTTTACTTGTGATTTACTATCAGACAATCGGTTTCATCTTACAGAAAAAATTCTTTAACTTCCCGGAAGTTGAGGACGCCCCCGCCACACCGGCCGAGGCGGTCGGTGCCGCCGCGGAAAACGAGCCGAAAAGTGTGGCGAAAATGATTATCTCTGTCGGGATACTCGTCTTTTGTATCACCGGGTTTTTGATGGATCTTTGGAGCCCCGGGGTTGTGGCCATGGTTGGCGCGGTTGCCTGTGTGGTCACCGGCTGTATAACCCAGAAGCGGCTTTTTGCCAAAATGGACTGGACTACCGTCACGGTTATGGGCGCGTCTTTCGGCATTTCGGCCGGTATGCAGCAAAGCGGCGCCGGTGCCCTTGTCGCGCAGACCGCGATAAACATCATGGGCGACAACGTAACACCTTGGCTCTTGTGGTCTACGCTGGTTATTATTTCCACAATCCTTACAAACTTCATGTCCAGCACCGCCACGGCGGCCCTGCTTGTGCCGATTGCCGGGATGCTTGCAATCGAGCTGGGGTTTGACGTCAAGCCTGTGGTCATGGCGGTCGCGGTCGCGGCCAATGTCGGTTACGCCACCCCGGTTTCGACCCCTCCTATTACAATGACCCTGATAGCCGGGTACAGGTTCAAGGATTACGTTGTTTTGGGCGGTCTGTTCAATATACTGGCGATCGCACTGCTTATCCTGATCTACCCAATCGTATTCTAAAACATGCGCGGAGGTGTTATTTAGGTGAAAGTATTTAACGAAAAAATCTTAAGGGTGAACCTTAAGAGCTTGAGTCACTCAACCGAAAAGCTGGATATTGCCATAGCGAAAAAATTCATCGGCAACAGGGGGCTGGGCGCCAAGTATCTCTACGATGAAATTGACCCCAAAGTAGACGCCCTCTCCCCGGAAAATAAGCTGATCATCGTCAACGGCCCGGCTACCGGCAGCAACATGCCCACCGGCGGCAGATTCATGGTCGTCACCAAATCCCCGCTCACAGACGGGATTGCCTACGCAAACTCAGGCGGCTTCTGGGGTCCCGCTTTCAAGGCGTCGGGCTATGACATGATGATTTTGGAAAACAAGGCCGACAAGCCGGTTTACATCTATCTGGATGATGATACCGTAGAAATCAAGGATGCGGCTTTCCTGTGGGGCAAAACCGCCACTGAGACCACCGACGCCCTGCTCGAAGTTCACGGAGAAAAAGCGAAAGTGCTCTGCATTGGCCCGGGCGGCGAAAACCTTGCCCGGATGGCTTCTATGATGAATGATTACGACCGGACGGCAGGGCGCGGCGGCGTAGGCGCGGTTATGGGTTCGAAAAACGTGAAAGCCATTGTCGCCAACGGCAAATCGGCTTTTGAATACCCGGACGCCGCCAAGGCGAAAGAAATCGCGTCAGCCAAAGTAAAGTTCCTGCGAGAACAGCCCGGAACCGGCAAGGCCCTGCCCGAGCTCGGCACAGCCATGCTCGTCAACCTGGTCAACGCGAGCGGCGTTTTCCCTACCAAAAACTGGCAGGGTTCGCAATATGAAAAAGCTGAAGAGATCAGCGGCGAAGCCTTGCGCGATCGCTTTCTGGTCAAGCGTTCGGCCTGCTACCGCTGCCCGGTTGCCTGCGGCCGAGTTGTAAAAGACGCCAACGGGGAAGAGATTGGCGGCCCGGAGTTTGAAACCGTTTGGATGTTCGGCGCAAATATGGACAACGACGACCTCGCCTACATCAATATGGCCAACGAACTCTGCAACGAGTACGGCGTTGATACCATTTCGGCGGGGGGCGCCATTGCCTGTGCGATGGAGCTTTACCAAAGAGGGTACATAAAAGACGAGGAACTCGCGGCCGACGGCCTTTCGCTCAAATGGGGCGACAAAGAGTCGATGGTCAAGTGGGTCAAGAAGCTTGGTCTGCGCGAGGGTTTCGGCGACAAGCTGGCCGAAGGCTCCTACCGTCTGGCCGAAAGCTATGGCGTGCCTGAGTATTCGATGACGGTCAAAAAGCAGGACCTTCCCGCCTACGATGCCCGTGCCATGCAGGGCCAGGGGCTGAATTACGCGACCTGTACAAGAGGCGGCTGCCACATCAAGGGCAACATGCTGCCGACTGAGGTTCTCGGCCCGGTCGAAACCCGGCTGGACCGCTTTAACACCGAAGGCAGAGCGCCCCACGTCCGCAACGCGGTCAACCTGGCGACCATCACCGATTCCTTGGGATTCTGTATCTTTATACGCGGTGTGGGCATCCCCGGCTTTGTCGAGATGGTCAACGCCCTGTACGGCGAAGAAGTTTATACCCCCGAATCGATTGTGGAGGCGGCTGAGCGGATTCTCACACTTGAGAAGCTGTTCAACACCAAAGCCGGCTTGACAAAAGCCGACGACACACTGCCCCCAAGGCTGCTCAATGAGCCGATCGTAGACGGCCCGTCCAAAGGGCATGTCAACCGCTTGGGTGAAATGCTGCCCGAGTACTACGAGCTGCGCGGCTGGGATTCCGAGGGCGTGCCAAAACCGGAAACACTGGCGGCACTCGGCCTGTAATCTTAGGTAACGCACGAAATATGCATCCAAAACGGGCTGTTGGCAATCCGCCAACAGCCCTACTGTAATAGGAAGGATAAGCTATGAAAGTTGAAGTACTTTTGTTTAATTTTTTACGTGACGGCCGCGGAAAAGTGGTTTCTATGGATGTGAATGAAGGAACTACCGTCAACGATTTGATTCGCCTGCTTGAAATTGAAGATGACGTGGTTGCCAATGTGTTGGTCAATCAGGCGGACGCCGAGTTTTTCTCCCTGCTGAAAGAAGGTGACAGCGTGTCCCTCTTCCCGCTTTTGGCCGGTGGATAAAGGGGAGGTGGGCTCTATGGACTGTGTACCGCTGCGATATTCCCGCAACGTGCAAGCGCTGTCCGGGGTGGAATCGCAAAGCTTACATACAAAAAAAGTCTGTGTTGTGGGCCTGGGCGGCTTGGGTGGTTACCTTGTTGAAACCCTGGCAAGAATCGGGGTTTTACACATTACCGCCGTTGACTACGACGTCTTTGAAGACAATAACTTAAACCGTCAAATATTTTCTACCGAGCTGCTTTTGGGGCGCCCTAAAACCGAAGGCGCAGCTATCCGCATTGGCCAGGTGAACTCATCTGTTGTGCTTAAGACGATAACGGAAAAGCTAGTGGCTGACAACGCGGCCGAAATCTTGCGCGGCCATGACTGCGTGGTGGATGCTCTTGACAACATCCCTGCCCGTTTGCTTTTGCAAGAAGCCTGTGAAGAGCTGAATACGCCACTGGTACACGGATCAATCGCCGGCTGGTATGGCCAGGTCGCCGCCATCTTTCCCGGAGACCGCCTCCTGAATAAAATCTACAAAAACGCGGGGGTAACCGGAAAAGGTGTGGAAAAGCAGCTCGGAAACCTGCCCTTTACCGCTTCGGTGGTCGCTTCTATTCAGGCTGCGCAGACTGTCAAGATTCTGTGTGGGCGCAAGGTTTTGCGGGGGGCGCTCATTCAAATTGACCTGCTCAACATGGAGCTTGACACCATCCGTTTCGATCAAAAATAGTGACTTATTTACATAAACAGGGTCATCATTCTGAGCGGTGGCCCTGTTTATTGCAGCGCTAGTTTTAAAAATCACCTGTTATGCTGGCGGGGGTTAAATCGGGGTTATCTGTGCCCCGACTACTGGTCGGACATATCAGCTTGATCAGGGCATCTCCAAAACTGCTTTCCAGAATGGCTTTCCACCAATCCCCGGCAAGCGAATGTTTTTAGCTTGAAAATGCTCTGCAGGTTGGAAATATCAATCGTGAGCAATACAATACCACGCGCAAGTTTCGGCAACTGCTACGCAAAAGAAGCTGCCAAAAATCCGCTTTCGCGATTTGCGGGCATTCTTCGGCCTCGTTGCTCATCAATATGGGGTTCACACTCAAAGAGGTACAGGAATGGCTAGGCCATACGGATATTGCGCCCACTGAAATTTATGCTTATCTTCTCTACAAGTCAAAGAGGATATGGTGACGAAGATTGGCAAGGCACTTTTTGCTGATAATGGTGCGGGTACATTAAAACGTGCGGTTTAACATTTGTAGCTGGATTTGTAGACAGGGTA
>WRBI01000047.1 GCA_009784625.1 Oscillospiraceae bacterium
CAGGGTGCCGCCCCCCTTAAGCGGCGTTTTGGTTACTTTGGGGCCGAGGCCATCAAGATACCGTCGTCATGCGCCCCTACAGCTACTGACGACACAGCGAGTAACCCCGGGGTATGGGGCGGGTAGCGCCCATTCCAATTCCATCGGAGATACCGATAAAAAGCCCTTAAAGTCCGAAAGGCAAGGGCATCGGAGATACCGATAAAAGCCCTAGCCCGAAAGGCAAGGACATCGGAAATTCCGATTAAATATCCGAATGTTCAAAGGCGCAAGCAAACAAAAACCGAACCACCACCTACAGCCAATTGCCTAATCAACAAAGGAGTTGAATAACCAACTTGCCAGCCAAAAAAGATGCCTTGGGCGATAAAGCCGTGATCGAAAACGCCGGGATTGTTCTGGATACGCCGATCACTGAAATTCTTGAAAAAAACTATATGCCCTACGCGATGAGCGTGATCGTATCCCGGGCCATCCCCGAGATTGACGGATTTAAGCCATCCCATCGCAAACTGCTCTACACCATGTACAAGATGGGGCTTCTGACCGGCGGGCGGACCAAGTCGGCCAACATCGTCGGGCAGACCATGCGGCTCAACCCCCACGGGGATCAGGCCATCTACGACACAATGGTGCGCCTCACCCGCGGGAATGAGGCGCTGCTGCACCCTTACGTGGATTCTAAGGGAAATTTCAGCAAAACGTATTCGCGGGATATGGCCTGCGCCGCCGCCCGTTATACCGAAGCAAAGCTTGCGCCGATCGCCAAAGAACTGTTCGAGGACATTGACAGCGATACGGTTGACTTTGTCGACAACTATGACAGCACCATGAAAGAGCCGACCCTCTTTCCGGTCAGTTTTCCGTCTATTCTGGTCAACGCGAACATGGGCATCGCGGTCGGGATGGCGTCCTCGATCTGCTCATTTAACCTCACCGAAGTCTGTGAGACAGCCGCCGCATTGCTCAAAAATCCCGATCACGACATCTTGGCCACGCTCAAAGCGCCCGATTTCTCGACCGGCGGGTATCTGGTCTATCGGGAAGAAGAGATCAAGCAAATTGTGCAGACCGGGCGCGGGGGCGTGAAAGTGCGCAGCCGCTACGCGTATGATAAAGCGAACAACTGCATTGACATCACCGAGATCCCGCCCACCACCACGGCTGAAGCGATTATCGACAAGGTAGCCGACCTGATCAAGACGGGCAAGATCAAAGAAATCGCGGACATGCGCGACGAGACCGACCTTTCCGGCTTAAAGCTGACCATTGATTTGCGCCGCGGGGTTGAACCCGACAAGCTGATGCAAAAGCTTTTCCGGTTAACGCCGCTTGAGGACAGTTTTTCCTGCAACTTTAACATCCTTGTCGGCGGCGCGCCGATGGTGTTGGGTGTGCGCGAAATCCTGAATGAGTGGACAGCTTTCCGCCATGAATGTGTCCGCCGCCGGGTTTTTCACGACTTATCCAAGAAAAAAGAGAAACTGCACCTACTGCTCGGGCTGTCAAAAATCCTGCTGGACATCGACAAAGCGATCGTGATTGTACGCGAGACAGAAGCCGAAAGCGAAGTCGTGCCAAACCTGATGATCGGCTTTGGGGTCGATCAGATTCAGGCTGAGTACGTGGCCGAAATCCGCTTGCGAAACTTAAACCGCGAGCACATCATCCGCCGGCTTGAAGAATTGGATGACTTAAAATCCAAGATCGCCGAGCTGGAAGAAACACTGGGCAGCGAGAAAAAAATTAAGGCTATCATCCGCGCCGAGCTCACAAATGTGATCAAAAAACACGGCCAGCCCCGCAAGACCATGTTGTATTACCCGGCTGAGATCGAAGAAGACGACGAGCGGGAGGAAGTGCCCGACTATCCGGTGCACCTGTTCTTCACCCGGGAGGGTTACTTCAAGAAGATCACGCCGCAATCCCTGCGGATGAGCGGGGAGCAAAAGGTAAAAGAGGGGGACGAAGTAACCCGGGAAGTGGCCGCCACCAACGCCGCCCACCTGCTCTTTTTCACCGACAAGCAGCAAGTGTATAAAGCCGAGGCAGATGACTTTGCCGACACGAAAGCCAGCGTTATGGGTGACTTTATACCCGCGAAATTGGGGATGGAAGAAGGCGAATCCGTTGTATACATGGCGGTGACCAAGGATTACGCGGGGCATCTGCTCTTCTTCTTCGAAAACGGAAAGGTGGCCAAGGTTGAGCTAAGCGGCTACGCAACCAAAACAAAGCGCAAAAAGCTGCTTGCAGCTTACTGCGATAAATCTCCGCTGATTGCCATCTTTCAGATTGACGAGGACAGCGAATACTTTATTCGAACGGGCAACGAGCGCTGTTTGATTGTTCACACCGGTGCGTTGTCCGGGAAAACCACCAAGAACACCCAGGGTGTACAGGTTATATCACTGCGCAAAAATCTGGTCACGTCTGTTCTGCCTTACACCGAGGGGATGGTCGAGAACCCGCACCGATTCCGCACCAAAAATCTGCCCAGCCCCGGCAGTTTTCTAAAAGCGCAAGACTTAGGCGAGCAGTTGACCCTTTGATCTTGTAGTTACCGCTGCGCAGTGCAGGTTCACAGCGCCGACCCGAAAGGAGTGTCCGGTCATGATAGAATTCAAGAAGCTGGATATGGAAATCTCGATCTGCAAACTGTTGACCATGGGCAACATCAACTGGCAGTCACCCTTTGTCCACCTTTCAAAGACGGATGAAGAAATATCTCTGGCCTGCATCACAGGGCAGGAACCGGCCGACGCCATCGCGGTCGAGGCGGGCTGGGCTGCGCTCAGGCTGCCAACCACCCCGGACACCTCGCTGGTTCGACTGGCCTCTGAGCTGCTCGACTTGCTTGAGAAAAACAAGATCGGCTTGTTCGTCCTTTCGACTTTTAACACCGATTACCTGATGATCAGACAGCGCAATTACGAACAAGCCATCCAGATTTTGAGCGGCGCCGGGTACGCAATCAGCTAATATAAAAGACGGATATCCGCGGATATCCGTCTTTTTAAATGTCTGTGCTTCCTACAGTTCCCGCTGCTGCCGTTCCAGCCTTATCACCCGCCGATGATTGAGAAAGATGCCAGCGAACATGGTCAGCCCTGCGCCGGCCCCACCGCCAGCCGCCGCGAATAAGGTGGTTGTCAGCCCAAAAGGCAGATCATCGAGGAAGTAAATCAACCCGGCAAAGGCTACGACCCACAAAGCGCAGATCAGCGTGCCCAAGACCATAATTTTCCGCATCTTCTTATGCTTTTGGATGATGCTTGCGCTGTCGGTGTAAATGGGGGTAGTGCCCTTTGGCGCGCGGAACCAGTGGATGGTGTCCTGGCTGTAAACGTACTCCCAGCCGCCGCTTTGAAAGATGTCTATGTACTCGCTAAAACCCTCAGATTTGCGCTTCAGGTCGGAATAGTCGGCCGAGTAGGTCATAGCGGCCGGGTGCGCCCGCTCAAATTTGTAGTAACCAAGCGAGTTTACCTTAACCAGTGCGTACCCGTTGGCCGCCATTGCCTCGCACATTTCCATGTCTTTGGCTTCAGAGAACCCAAGGCCGTGGCCGAGCTCGCAAAGCTGAGTCGGCCTGCGGGCATTCTTAAACATCCAGACACGCCGGAGATAGTGGATAACACAGGCCAGGCTCCATCCGCCAAGCCCGAAAGCGGCGCCCAAAACCAAGCTAAAGAAAAACCATCCTGTTGTGCCAAAGACAAAGAAGGAGACAATTCCAGCCGCAATACAGCCCAAAAGCCAGAAAAATTGCGTCTTCAGGTGTTTCCTGAATTTGTTAATAAATTCATCGGTATATGGGGTATTGGAGATCTCGGCCGGTGCGTTCTGATCGTTGTTCATTTGCTATTCTCCTCATGCAACGCTTCCATTGCTTTTTTTCCGTAACCGGCGTAGCGCTCCCGCTTTTCGATCTCCACCCGCAGTGCGGCCAGCCCGTTTTTGGTAATTTCGTAAACTTTTTTGGCATCATCTTCCGCAATCAGACGAATCAGATCGGCGTCGCCCAGCTTCTTTAAGGTTGTGTACAGGGAGGCCGGCCCAATCCGGACCCCGCCGCCTGTCATCTCTTCAATCCTTTGCATGATCAAATACCCGTGACAAGGGGCGGTCAGGGTAAGCAGTACAAGATAAGCGTGGTCGGTCAACTGCCCCTGCGAGTAATAATCTAATTTCGGCAATCACATCACCCGCCGATTATCTGTTATATCGTTCATGGATATACTATATCATATAACGATACAGCTGTCAAGGCGACAAGATTGTTATTTTTACGTCATATGTTGAATTGACAGGACAACTTGTGTTAAGATAATAGGAGTGCATAAAGCGGGGTAAAAAGACATCGATGGCGAAAGTATTTCTCGCTGTTTTTCTTTGTCCACTTTCAAAAATTAAAATTCGATTGCAATACCCAGTTCAAACGCCTTGGAGGAGCTGATTGAAATGAGCAATTTTAGAAAAGATTATGTCCGGCCAATCTTAGTTTTGTCTGTCATCTGTCTGTTTTGCGCATGGGCGGTGTCGGCCGCTTTTGCGGTCACAGAGCCTGTGATTTTACAAATGGAGGCCGAGCGTGCCCGCGAGGCCCGGCTCTTTGTCCTACCGCAGGCAGACGACTTTGAATACATAGAAGCCGATTTGCCCGACGGCGTGATCAGCGCTTACCGGGCGATCAACGGGGCCGGGTTTGTCTTCCAGTCTTTTGCCAGAGGGTATGGCGGAAATGTCCCGTTTATGGTAGGTATGGACGCGGACGGCCGGGTGGTCGGAATCCAGATGCTTTCCAACAACGAGACGGTCGGATTCAGAGAGCGGGTATCCGATCCCGAATACCTGGCCCTCTTCCACGGGGTAGACAGCCTGCCCGGCATTTTGGGGGTTGACAGTATAAGCGGGGTTACCCGCACGTCGGATGCGCTCAAAAACGCACTGGCCCGCGCGCTGCAAGCTTATGAGCTGGTGCGGGGCTAGGGCTTGCTTAAAAAATCATTGCCACGCTATTGCGGAAAATTTCCGCCACACTGACACGACAAGCATTTTTCAAACAAACCCTAGAAGGGGGATGATGGCAAATGAAGAAAATTAAAGGTTTACACGCGCCCCACTGTAAAAACACAGCCGAGATGGTTCCGGTCGCGATTCCCACACCAGCCGTTGTGACGCTGCCCATGAAAATGCACGCGGGCAAACCGGCCATACCGGTGGTTAAGGTTGGTGACCAAGTCAAAGTCGGCCAGCTGGTCGGCGAGGCAGACGGCCGAATTTCGGCGCCCGTTCACTCCAGCGTTTCGGGCACAGTCAAAAGCATAGACGAAATTGATGGCCTTATCGGTGAAAAAAGAAAGTCAATCGTGATCGCTTCAGACGGTGAACAGGCTGTCTATGAAGGCCTCACGCCGCCAATTGTTACCAATTTGGAAGAGTTCCTGGACGCTGTA
Source organism: Oscillospiraceae bacterium (assembly GCA_009784625.1). Taxonomy (GTDB): domain Bacteria; phylum Bacillota; class Clostridia; order Oscillospirales; family Ruminococcaceae; genus WRAV01. Next base: position 5,460 of record WRBI01000047.1, read on the forward strand.
CACGCGAGCGGCGTGGTTGGGCTCGGCGGCGCGGGCTACCCGACCGCGCACAAGCTGACTGTAAAAGAGAGCGTTCAGCTCGACTACATCATCATCAACGGGGCCGAGTGTGAACCGTATATCACATCCGACACCCGGGCAATGGTGGACGACGCCGACAATGTTTTCGAAGGCGCGTTGTTGCTGAAAGAATATTTAAAGCCCAAAAAGATCGTCATCGGCATTGAAAACAACAAGCCGGAAGCCATCAAAGAGATGCGGGAGCGGATGGCCACCGTAGACGGGATGGAAGTTTGCGAGCTTCCCGCGCGCTACCCGCAGGGTGAGCGGAAAGTCCTGGTCTACAATGTCACCGGGCGGATTGTGCCCGAGGGCGGCCGTCTGACCGATGTGGGCTGTATCGTAATCAACTGTACGACGGTTGCCGTTTTCGCGCACTATATAAAGACCGGGATGCCGCTGGTCTCCCGGGTTGTCACGGTGGATGGCTCAGCCGTCAACACCCCCAAGAACGTGATCGCGCCCCTCGGAACCCCAATCGGTGAGCTGTTTGATTTTTGCGGCGGGCTAAAGGACGACGTCAAAAAAATTATCATGGGCGGCCCGATGATGGGTGCGGCCGTGCCGAACACCGACCTGCCGGTGCTCAAAATCACCAACGCGATACTGGCCATCTCAGAAAAAGATGTCGAGGCGTCCAAGCCAACCGCCTGTATCAAATGCGGGAGGTGCACGGCCAAATGCCCGATGCGGCTGATGCCCAGCCACATTGAGGATGCGTTTGAGCTGAAGAACATCGATCTGCTCAAAAAGTACAAGGTCAACATGTGTGCCGAGTGCAGCTGCTGTGCTTTTCTATGTCCGGCCAGAAGGCCGCTGTCCCAGGTTATGGTGTTGTCAAAAAAGATGTTGTGGGAGGCTAAGTAGACATGAATCCAGTGACCGTTTCTTATGCGCCCCACATACACAACCACGCAAGTACCAGCCACATTATGCGGGATGTGCTCATCGCGCTCAGCCCGGCCCTGGCCGGCTCTGTCCTGATCTTTGGTATGCGCGCGGCCGTGGTTATCTTTATGTGTGTGGCCAGCGCGGTTGTCTTCGAGTGGGGCTACCAGAAGATCATGAAAAAGCAGGAGACCATCTCCGATCTTTCCGCTTGTGTGACCGGTCTTCTGCTGGCTTTTAACCTGCCGGTGGATATCCCGCTCTGGCAGGCGGTCTTCGGCAGCGGCGTAGCCATCATCCTGGTCAAACAATTCTTCGGCGGCATTGGCAAGAACTTCGCCAACCCCGCCCTGACTGCCCGTGTGGTCATGCTCATCTCTTTCCCGACCGCTATGAGCACCTGGGCCGAAGTTCCGAACGCGGTATCCAGCGCCACCCCGCTTGAGCTTGTACAGACCGGCGCTTTGCAGTATATGCCATCTAACCTCGACCTCTTTTTGGGTCTGCACGGCGGGAGCTTGGGCGAGACCAGCGAGCTTGCCCTGATAATCGGCGGGGTCTACCTGATCGCCCGCAGGGTCATCACCTGGCATATACCGGTGTCGTTTATCGGGACAGTTTATATCCTGACCGCCATACTGGGTGAGCAGCCGACTGTACAGCTTTTAGCGGGCGGGTTGTTCATCGGCGCAATCTTTATGGCCACCGACTATCCGACCTCCCCGCAGACAAACAGCGGCCGCCTCATTTTCGGCCTTGGATGCGGCCTGCTTACGGTAATCATACGGGTCTGGGGCAACTACCCGGAGGGCGTGTCGTTCGCCATCCTGTTTATGAACTGTATCGTGCCCTTTATCAACAAGCTAACCATGCATCACGCGTTGGGAGGTAAAAAGGCATGAGCCGTTACGCAATCCTAATCAAAGGGATCGCCAAAGAGAACCCGGTCTTTGTTTTGGCGCTGGGGCTTTGTCCGGCGCTGGCAGTCTCCAGCCTTGTGTCAAACGCGCTGGGGATGGGTCTTGCGACCACCCTTGTTTTGATCGGTACCAACACGGTCATCTCGATTTTGCGCAATGTCATCCCCGACAAAGTGCGTATCCCCTGTTACATTGTACTGATTGCCGGGCTGGTCAGCATTGTACAGATGCTTGTGCAAGCGTTTGTTTATCCCCTTTATCTTGCGCTGGGCATCTTTTTGCCGCTGATCACCGTTAACTGCATCGTCTTTGCCCGGGCGGAACTGTTCGCCAAAAAGAACAAGCCGTTTGACTCAATCATCGACGCGATCGGCACCGGACTCGGATTTACCGCCGCGCTGGTGGCCATCGCCACTGTGCGCGAAGTGCTGGGCCACGGCTCCTGGTTTGGGATTCCGATCCCCGGGCTGGCTGAGAACAGCATCAGCTTATTTTCAATGGCGCCCGGCGGGTTCATCGCTTTCGGCCTGATTATCGCCGTTATCAGCAAAATTTCAAAAGGGCGGGCGGCCAAGCTCAAAGAGTCCGGCTGTGCGAGCTGTCCCTCCTGTGCCGCTTGTGGGAAAGGGGGCGCTGAATAATGGATTTTAGCTCCTTGATCATCATTATGATGAGCGCGGTTTTGGTCAACAATTTTGTGCTCATTCAGTTCCTGGGTATCTGCCCGTTCCTGGGCGTTTCGAAAAAGCTGGACAGCGCAATCGGGATGGGACTTGCGGTCTTGTTTGTCATGATGATCGCGTCAGCCGCAACCTGGCCGATCTACGCACTTTTGCTGGCGCCGAATGGCTTGGGCTACTTACAGACCATTGTGTTTATCGTGATTATTGCCGCGCTCGTGCAGTTGGTTGAAATAACCATGAAGCGGTTTATGCCCGCGCTTTACAAAAACCTGGGGATATTTTTGCCGCTTATGACAACCAACTGTGCCGTATTTGCCGCGACCCTGCTCAATGTCAGCGCGCAGTATAACTACGCCGAAGCGATGACCAACGCTTTTGGCGCGGGGGCCGGGTTCTTGCTGGCCATGGTCATCTTCGCCGGAATCCGCGAACACACCGAGAACGCCGACCCGCCCGCCTGTATCAAGGGTTTGCCGCTCGCGCTCTTTTCGGTGGCCATTCTCGCAATGGCGTTTATGGGATTCGGCGGCGTGGTCGAAAATCTATTCGGATAGGAGGCGGAGTAGCGCATGGACAACATAATTCTGTTTGCGGTTACTTCGGTCACCGTCATCGGGGCGGTTTGCGCCGCGATGCTCTGTATCGCGTCTAAGGCGATGGCGGTCAAAGTCGACGAGCGAATTGCCAAGATCGAAGCCGCATTGCCCGGGTCCAACTGTGGGGCCTGCGGTTTCCCCGGCTGTGGCGGCTACGCCGATGCACTGGTCAATCTTCCCGGCACAAAACCCAACCTCTGCCCGCCTGGGGGGGCTGCTGTCGCCGAGCAGATCGGCGAAATCATGGGGACAAAGGCCGAAGCCCTTGAAAGAACGGTCGCGGTCGTCCGCTGTTTGGGCGACAGGGACGCGCTTCAAAAGAAGATGGACTACACGGGGATCCCCACCTGCTATGCCGCGAAAGAGATGTTCAGCGGCGAGGGTGCGTGTGCTTTCGGTTGCCTGGGTTACGGGGACTGCCTGCTTGCCTGCCCGAACGAGGCCATCCACCTGCACAACGGCCTGGCCCGGGTTATCCCGAGTCTTTGCATCAGCTGTGGGCTTTGCGTAAAAGCATGCCCCAATCACATCATCAGCATGGAAAAAGAATCGATCGCCACCGAAGTTCTCTGCAACAACATCGAGAAGGGCGCGGTTGTCCGCAAAAAGTGTGGCTTTGGCTGTATCGCCTGCCGCAAGTGCGCCAAGGAGTGCCCGGCAGATGCCATCGCGGTTGAGGACAATCTGGCTGTCATCGACCACGATAAGTGCACAGCATGCGGCCACTGCGCTGAAATCTGTATCACACACAGCATCCAGAAGATGGCGCTCAAGCAGTAAGCACAAATTAAATCCCGCCTGTGTCGACACAGGCGGGATTTTAACATTGCGGTTATTTGCGCAGAGTCAGCGTTATTCCGCGCTTTTCAGCCAGTTCTTTGAACAGGTCGGCGGCGATTTTGGCTTTGACCTTGATCGAATCCAACGGGTCGGGCAATTGGGCCATCAGCGCTCTCAAATCCTTTAGTTCGATCAAGTTGACAGCCAGGCAGAAAAAGCTTTTGCGCCGCCCGTCGTTGTAGTCGCGCAGGAGCGTTTCAAGTATCCGCACTTTCTCGTCCAGCTCAGCTTTGTAGGCGGGCATACCGATCGTCTTTGCCTTATCCAGATCTTTGAACTGGTTGAGGTGGGTGATGAATGAATCGGAGCCATCGACCCCGTCGTATTTGGGGCATGGATACTCATCGCATTCAAAACAGTAATCAACCCCTTTGCGCTGGGCGCAGGAGAGAACCCCACAAGGCGGATGGACATCCGAGAACCCTTCGCCGGCGCAGCCTGGACAGCGGGAATCGCCATCGGTGTGGTAGCGCGGGCAAAGCCCGCAGTTCAGCCCGCAAGCCGAAAACAATGGGTACTCCCGAAGCTGATAATTCATTTAAGCCTCTTCTCTCGTCGCGTTTGCGCGCAGACGGGCGCTTGCCACGTCGGGGTTTACGGTGATCGACACGGTTTCTTCCAAAAACGCGTCCCGCTCGACCAGTCTGGCCATGACCACAAACCGGTAATCGTTGGGATAAGAGAGCGGGATGCGCTCACCGGTCGGCGAGGCCTCGGGGGGAATCCCGTAAATGCAGGTCGAGAATGTGATGATTGTGTCCTCAATCGTGACTTCGATGTCGTCGTAAATCCAGAGTGAACGAGCCTTGGCGTCTTCAATCAGCGCGGCAAAGGCCTCATCGTCCGGGTCGGGGGTATTGTACGGCACCCATATATTCGAGAAGTGTACCGAAAAAATCTCCCACGCCATATCTTCTTCGAGGGTGGAGAAGAAGACGTGCGGGTTGTTACGCGCCCAATCTTCATCCCACCAGCGCTTGAACTGGGAGAACAGGGTGCTGTCCGGGTCATCGTCCATGCTGTGGCCGTAGATGACTATATTGCGGGAAAGGTTTTCGCGGGTAAAGTCGCCCCACTGTGTGCGGAAGTCGGCGAAGTAAACGCCGTTAAAGTCATATTCCCGCTCAAAGTTGCGGCGCAGGTAAAAGTTGTTTGTGTCGTGGGGATACCAAAGCACAAACCAATCGAGTGAAGGGGCATTGGGTACATACAGCCAGCCGACCGTGTCTTCGTTGCGCTCGTGGTAGTCCCTTGCAATCGCCGCCAGCTCAGGCAGCGGGGTGGGCGGCGGGCCAGGGTCTTCCGGTTCTTCGATGATAACCGGCTGGTCGTCAATCACGGGTTCTTCTGTCTCGCCGCGGGGGGCACATGCACTCAGCGTGATTCCCGCCAAAAGGGCAAGTGCTAAAATGATCGACAACAAAGCAGGCAGGCGCTTGCGCGAAGCGGGTGAGCGGCCACCCATCGGGCTTGGGATTTTTTCTTGTGTGCTCATAATTGTTTTCCACCTTACCGTAAGTATGGTGGCGGCCTGGTAATTTGGCCACCTTTCTTCTACTATACATTATATCGCAAAGGGGCGAATTATGCAATAAACCGACGGTAAATTTGAACACAGATTCTTATTCGGGTGGCTGTGGCTGCTCGTGCCTGACGATTCCTGTCTTTCGCCACTTGCCCAGCCGGTAAGCGATCAGCGCGAGTATGGTGTTGGCCGTCCATCCGGCCAGCAGGGAATAGGCAAGGGCGACCGGGGTTCCGAGCCAGTGTACGAACAGATAAGCCGAAGGTACGCGGACGCCGGCTGTGATGATGATGGATGCCCAAAGCGGGGTGATCGCATCACCCGCCCCGCGGATTGCCCCCCAGCCGACCGCGCCCACCGAAAAGATGACGTAGCCGGCCGCCAGAATGGCCAGGAACTGGGCGGTCATGGCCAACACTTCTTCGGTTTGGGTAAACCATCCTGCGATCTGGCCGCCGAAAGTCAGCAGCAGGGCAACGATCACAACCGCGGTTGAGAGCGCCATCAGCGAACACTGTTTAAAGCCCTGCGCAATCCGTTCCAGCTTGCCCGCGCCCATATTCTGCCCGGCGTAGACAGACATCGAGTTGCTAAACGAAAAGTTGGGCATCATCACAAAACTATCTACCCGCATAACAATGACGTATGTAGCCAAAAAGGTTGGCCCAAAGCTGTTGGCCAGCGGCTGCACCGCCATCATGGCGATCGCGAAGATGGCCTGGGACACACCGGTAGGCACGCCAAGCTTTAACATCTGTACCAGGTATTTTTTTTGTGGGCGAAGGTAGCGCAGGCCCATGTCGAAAACATCCCGCATCTGCATTAGCCGGCGCAGACACAAAACACTGGTGAACGCTTGTGAGATCACCGTTCCAACGGCCGCGCCTGCCACTCCCCAGCCCAAAAGCCCGATGAACAGGAAGTTGAGCGCAATGTTGAGCAGTGAGGCGAGTGCTAAGTAAAGCAGGGGTGAAAACGCGTCCCCCATCCCGCGCAGGGCCCCGGAGAAGATGTTGAAATAGCCCATCCCCAGTACACCCCAAAGCAGGATGTTCATGTAGAGGGTCGCGTCGTTCAAAATCTCAGGCGGTGTGCCCAAAAAAATAAGCATTGGGCGGGTAAAGATCGGCCCGATAATCATCAGCGCAAGACCGAGCATGGCGGTCAACGTGATACATGTGCCACAGGTGTACGAGAGCTCCTCTCTCTGTTTGGCCCCAAAGTACTGCGAAACCATCACCCCGGCGCCCATGGCCACCCCGGTCATCAAGAGCATGATGAGAAAAAAGAGGGGAATGGTCGTGCCCACAGCGGCCAGCGCGTAGTCGCCCACAAAGTTGCCGAGCATGATCGCGTCCACTGTGCTGTAAAGCTGCTGAAAAACATTGCCCACCAACAAGGGCAATGTAAATAACAGCAAAGTCTTCCACGGCGGACCCTGGGTCATATCAATGGAGGAAAGCAACTGTTTAAACCGTAACATCGCGCACCTGAATTCTTTGTTTGTTAATTGCACAATTACATTATACACCGAAAGCGCGCGAAAACAAAGGGGAAGATGCACCCAAGCGCGATAGAACTTGACATCACAAATACCGCGCTATATAATGTGTCTATAGTTGAAGGGTATGAAAAACAGCAAGGGAATTGCGAGGGTTTTTTTCGCCGAGCAAGGCCGACGACGCAGGCGGGCTGACGCCCGTCAAGGAGGAGAACGCGGCTCGGCGGAAAAAAGACCGCAATGACCTGTTGTTTTTCATGTCCTTTAACTATATTACACATGAAAGGCCGCCGGATGCCCCTTTTCGGCAAATCATTCATACAGGTGCGCAGACCGCACACCCACCCTATACCAGAGAGAAGGAAACAAAATGAACCGGTTTGCCGAGCGGGTTATCCATCTGCTGGATGCGCAAAAAGCGTTTGTAATTGCCAAGATTCTCGACAGTCACGGCTCGTCCCCGCGCAGTGACGGGTGGATGCTCATCAGCCCGGACGGGGATACAGCCGGCAGCATCGGCGGAGGTGCGCTTGAGGGCAAAGTTTTGGAGCTGGCGGGTGAAGTTTTGGCCGCCCGGAAAAGCATGGTCAAAGAGTTTAAGCTCAACAGCGAAGATCAGGACGGGCTGAACATGATCTGCGGCGGGGATGTAAAAATTCAGATCGACTATGTAGACGGCGCGGACGAAGCGCAGGCCGGCCGCTATAAAGCGGCCCTGCGCGAGATGGAAGAAAAAAAAGTGATCTATATAATCGGGGCAGGCCACGTTGGGCTGGCGGTCGCCGGTCAGCTTGACCTGATCGAAATCCCGGTTGTGGTGATGGATGACCGCGGCGAGTTCGCGAACAAGCAGAGGTTTCCAAAAGCCAAGGAGGTCAAGGTGCTGCCCGGCTTTGCGGATATTTTCGCGGGATATGACATGGACAAAGACAGCTATGTCGTGATTGTTACCCGGGGGCACAAGTGGGACCTCGAAGTGCTCTGGCAAGCGCTGCAAACAAAGGCCGGATATATCGGGATGATCGGCAGCCGCAGAAAGATATCAATGAGTTACCAACTGCTGAGAGAGCGGGGCGCGACCGGCGAGATGCTGGCGCGGGTAAATGCGCCGATCGGGCTGGACATCCCCTGTGAGACGCCGGAGGAAATCGCGGTCAGCATAGCCGGCAAAATCTTGTGTGCAAAGTACGGGAAAAACAGCCGCTAGATTGAGACAGATAACACATCCGGGAGGATATTTGCTTGAAGCTCTTAAAGACACAGGACGCCGTCGGCCAGGTACTCTGCCACGACATAACACAGATCATCAAAGGTGTGCGCAAAGACCCGCTTTTCCGCAAAGGCCATGTGATTGCCGAAAGCGATATCCCCCTGCTGCTCAGCGTGGGCAAAGATCACATCTACATCTGGGAAGACAACGAAAACATGCTGCACGAGAACGACGCGGCACAGATTTTGCGCGAAATCTGTCAGGGCGAGCATATGCAGGCCACCCAGCCCAAAGAGGGAAAGATTGACCTGATCGCCGACATGGACGGCCTGCTGGTTGGGGATGAAGCGAAACTGCGCGCCGTCAACGGCCTGGGTGAAATGATGATCGCTACCCGTGCGCTCGGCTCACCGGTCAAGGCCGGGGACAAGCTGTGTGGTACGCGGATCATCCCGCTCGTCATCGAAAAATGGAAGATGGAAAAAGCAAAAGAGGCGGCGGGCGAGCGACCGCTGCTCGGGCTTTTGCCGATCAAAAAAAAGAAGTGCGGGCTGATCACTACCGGAAACGAAGTCTTTCACGGCCGGATTAAAGACACATTTACCCCGGTTTTTGAGGAGAAAATCGCTGAGTACGGATCCGAGATGGTCGCCCACGAGATCATTGACGACGACCATGAAAAGATCACCGCCGCCATCCGGCGGATGCTGGCTGACGGGGCAGAGCTGATTGCCTGTACCGGCGGGATGAGCGTTGACCCGGATGATAAAACCCCGCTTGCCATCAAAAACGCCGCCGACACGATCGTAAGCTACGGGGCACCCACATTGCCGGGTGCCATGTTTATGCTGGCTTACACAGCGGATGGCCGGCCGATCTGTGGCCTGCCCGGTTGTGTTATGTACGCCAGACGAACCATTTTTGACCTCGTTTTGCCCCGCCTGCTGGCCGATCTGCCGGTCACATTCGCTTGGCTTTCCGGCCTCGGGAACGGCGGTTTATGCCTTGATTGCTCCGACTGTCACTTCCCCAACTGCACATTCGGGAAAGGGTAAGCGACAGGCGCCGGCCGGCCAAATATCTCGCCGCAAAACCGCCGGGTACGCTTGCTTTTTCTTTTGGCATCTGTTATAATGCTACTGTTGTCAGTGAGCCATGCGGGTATGGTTTAGTGGTAGAACGTTAGCTTCCCAAGCTGAAAGTGAGGGTTCGATTCCCTTTACCCGCTCCAGTCCGAACGACCCTTGAATGTTCATAACGATAATGTATCGTTATGAACATTCGCACCAAATGTTTTATATGCCGTCACTAGAAGCCTATACCCCAGCATTGCTAAGAAATACTCGACTAAACCGACGTGTGTGGAGCGTAACATACGTCATGCTATCGAGGCAGCTTGGAACCGTGGTGATACAGAGGTGATTCGCTCTTACTTTAATAACTGTAGAAGAATGCGAAAAATAAAGGATTCCTATCAGCTTTAGCCGATAGGATTCGATTACAATATAAAGGTCAAAAATCTGCAGGGTAGAATACACGCCAAAACGATTTATAGATGTTTCTTCTCTTTTAATGCTGTTAGGCCTTATATGGCTTTACTATCACATAAAGAAGCGTAACGCTGGTGGTTGCCATCCCCAGCATAGCCCAAACCAAATAGTGTCGTGTACCCGGCAGCAAAAACCACAGCGCTAAAACCAGCGCCGCCTGTAATGACGCAATTGCTCGGCTCAATTTCTTGTTGCGCTGTTTCTGATGTTCTTTCAAAGGTTTGTTCGGATGATCCACTGGCGCACATGTGAGTGTGACGACAAGCGAAAACAACAGCAAACCCAATGTCCACTCCAAATGGTGTGGCGACCAGAGCAAAGCAGCCAACAGCGCGGCGCTATATCCTGTCATAGAGAGTAAATAGCACTTGAGATATGTATCCGCGTGAAAGCCGCCGGCATAGGAGCGCAAAGGCAACATAGCAAACACAAAGACAAGCGTACCCAATACTTCTCCCGTTAGAAATGCAATCAAAAAGATTGTTGCAAAGCTGCCTAAATGAGACAACAACAATGCCCAGCCGTAGACGTAAACTTCCTCGTCTTCGGCTGGGATGATTTTGTTTTTGATCAGGTTGGCGGTCAGTTTAGAGGCGATTCGCTCTAACATAAGACCGCCTCTGTTTTCGGCTGTGCGATTAGTTCGCGTATTGGCAATTGCACTTTGGTGGTAATGTAGTAGTCCTCACAGATCGTTTCAAGTGTGCCGTGAAAGCGCTCTACTATTCCAGTTGCAATACACAGGGCAATGCTATGGTGCTCAAGCAGTGTTTTGAGTTCGGTCAATCTATCGGCCGGGTATTCTGCGATGATCTCACAGAACTCATTCTCAACTTCGATTGACAGCTCAATGATTTTTTCACTATCCATGTTCCCAACTGCGTCTACTGTATCGATGGCATTGTCTAAGACGTGTGTCAACACGCCGCCAATAATGCTGGAATTGAAGTCATGCGTTTCAGGCAGGTTGAACTTCACTTGGAGCTTTATCCCTTTTTCCCTTACTATGTTGTCCCTGCTGGACAGGACAACATCCAGAATTTCATCGCCGGTGCAGTATGCCAAGTTGAAGCTTTGCCTTAATTGCGTGATTTGCAATAGCACCATTTGATGGGCTGATATCTGCATATCCCGATCCATCAGGGCGTATTCATCTTTGAGCATCTTCCACAGGTTTGCCATGATCTCGTCAACGGCTTCTTGATAGCTTTTGAACTTTTGGTGGGTAGCCATGAGTTGTTGGTAGTTCTTGATTTTTAGCTCTTGTTTTTGGGTTTGTAGTTCGTGGTCTTTGATCATTTCGCTTTTTTGATTAATGATTATGACCAGCCAAATTACTGCTAGGTTGAAAACTAAAAGAATTAGTGAAATTAGAAGCGGGGTTGTTGGGTTCGTGACCCTGCCCTCAAGCATATCTGCGTGCAACCAAATCATGCCGGCTGCACTCAAGAATGGGAAAATTGCTAGTGGCAACAAAATTACATAGCCGATTTGCTCTAAATGTAGCTTATTACGCAACAACACGAGTAACACAAATATTTGAACAACTCGTGAAATTACCGCGCCTTGTACGCGATATGTGCCAAGCAAAGAAAAATCAGCTACTGACACTTCCGGGTGAATGGCAAGCAAAATAGCGGTTGCGAATAACTCGAAACACATCATTAGCAAGACAGGGAATCCTATCCAGAAAGCTTTAAATAACCACTTTCCGTTTGTTAGCAGCGCTGAATAAGCGGCATATAAACCACCAAACAAAAATAAAGATGATGCGCTGTTATCGTTAAGATAATTGAAAGTAAATCCGATTAGAAAAATGATAAGAAAAGCACAAGGATATGTTGTGCTTTTTTTGTTGGAGTGCTTTAGCCCCAGCTGATAGTTTAGTATCAGTGTAAAGTATGCCACATCAATTGCAAGGATGGCAAATTCAAAAATGCCCCAGGGTAAGCTCATTCGATACTAATCCTTGCGCAGTTTTGCTGGCACTTTGGGTTCATGGAAAATCCACGTACAACGCGCACCTGCGCCTACGACAGCCACTGCCAAAGTCAAAGCAGCCGCGTGTCTCATCATAAAGTTGTATAGTTTTTTCATGGTTAAACTCTCCTTTGTTTTTAACGAGCACTTTTGTCAAGACCCTAATCTGTAAAAATGCCAGAATATTTTACGCCGTCGACTTTTTTGGGGGGGTGCAACATTATTGTATCATTGTCTACAAGTATATCATGCGGTGACTAGCAAATCAAGACAACTTGTGGATAACACCTTGCGAATAGATCAAGTAAGCTTATGCGCCTATGCTCAATGTGTCGTAATTGGTGCATTAAATGCGGTTTCTGAAGGATCGTGAAAATCAAATGTTACAGCCTCTATCGCAAGTCCATTTTCATGAATAAGCAAACCAATTTGATTGCGGATGTGAGATTCGCTCAGCACTGCGCCATGGATCTTTAGTCTATTGTGTTCTTGCTCTATAAGCGGTGTTAAGAACTGAAACATGTTGCCCTCAAGCTCAATTTCTCTAATCTGTGCACTGAGTGTTTCAAATTGCTCGAGAGAAGCTCTGGCCTCCAAGAGTATGACTTCAAAGGGTACAAGCTCCTGCTCTTGAAAATAATCATATGTTGCTTGGATTGCGTTATCAACGGCAACGGAGTTTACGGTCCATACACTTATAAACGCATCATCATTTCTATAACTTGTAAATACTCCACCATAGTCACTTGGGGAAAGCAATCTTTCAAGTTTGAAAGCAAACATGTATGGGAATACCATCGTAGTTTGGTGACTCCAATCAGCGCCTGCTGGGGGCGATACTCCATGCATCATATCGTCCTCAGCGTTGCTTTGATAATCAGCTTCTGAGGAAAGTTGATCTTCCGGAGATAAAACCGTATCTTCTGCATCGCTTTGACAATCCGCTTCGGTCAGAGGTAGGTTATTTTCCAAATGCAAAATAATACCCTCTGTTTCGGGCGATTGTGCTACGCCTTGATATGGTGAGTGATTTGTTGTGCAACTGACCAGAATCGTAATACACATAAACATCACAAACAATTTCTTCATGAGTGTAGCCTCCATCGATGCAATGGTGGGGTGAAAAAGAATTATATTTGACCTAGGTGCGGTTATTGAAAGCATCCTCTTACCCCCATCAAGAGTAAGAGGATGCCTGTTATGACTTAGATGGCCAACCTAAGATTAGTGCCTGCGTTCGCACCAAAAACATGTTCAAGAGGTAAGAAGAAAGATGGCCCATCACCCCAACCGCCAATTATCAATCCTACGACTGTAGTGGTATTGCGAAACAAAACAGGGCCACCGCTATCGCCAGTGATTACGCCAATGTTTGTATGTGTTACGTTATCGAATCGAAGAGAACCCTCTTCGAAGTTAAAGGTTACGGTTATACGTACCGTCTCTATTCTTCCGTTGCGTGTACCGCTGTTAGCCCCATGTGATGTTATCTCTCTTCTGAGATCGGTACTTGCTAAGGGCTGCCATCTCGTGAAAGTTCCGCCATTTCTAAGCGTATTGCCTGGATATAAATGCATATTGTTAGGTGACAACGGTACAAAGTTGATATCCAAATTTGGTCTTAATGTAACACGAGCTGTGCCAATGCTTTGCCCGCTAGTTGCAAAAACTGATTGACCGTTTCTCCAGCCATGACCAACGGTAAGTATACCCCACAACTCACTAGAGGTTCCGTGCATAAACACCGCAGGCACTGTAACTGTTGACCAGTTTTGGGCTGATGTTCTCCGTAACCAGTTCCCAGCACGTATACTAACAGCAGAGGCCCTAGGTTCGATATTCTGGAGTTCGCTACGATGAGCGCTATTTAGCTGGTCAGATGGAGAATTTAATACAATGGCATCGTAAAACTTTAGGCTACTAATCGGAGAAGCTTCAAGCACTGCTGCCTTGTCTGCCTCAGTGGCCCCTTCATTCATGAACACAGCCAGCCCTTCGACTTGAAAACCAACACCCTGTATGTTTAGTGCGACATCGTTTTCCAAGAGATATTCGTAGGCGGCTTCGCGTTCTGCCATAGAATAAACTGTACCTAAGCGTGTCTCTATATCAACAACGATTTGTGGCAAGTTGTTGTTTCTAGCCATTTGAGCCATAGTTACCGCAGCTACAACCTCATCTCTACGCCCAGGAACGGGCGTGATGCGAAAAACATCCCCGTCCCAATAGGATGTAGCGAAAGTTGTTTGGTCTAGCGATTCAACCAGCACAGTTTCCGGGTTAGGCGGTGCCATAGATCCAACCGATGGAGTGATTGCCGCACTCAATGATGCTTCATCGTCTGGTAACTGAGCCTCAATTGCAAACACGTCATTTTGAAGGTCTTCATCCAGATAGTCATTTGCATATACTGCAATAGATGAGATTGACAACATGACAATAACTAATAGAATCGATAACATCTTTTTCATTATATGTCTCTCCTTCGCATTTTGTCACAATTTTTGTTTAAGGTCAACATTGGAATCGCCTCCTATCGTTTAAGACAAAGGCTCTACATCCTCACGATAGTCGAAGTGCGTTCAATCCGCTCAGACCAACGAAAACAACAATCCTAGTGTGATAAGAAACCCCGGTCGTGCCCGTGAATATTCTGCTGGAGTTCAGTGAGAACGCCCTTTTTCATTTCAACCTCTCCCTGCTTATTATTTTCAAGGGTAGAACATCCAGCTCGAAAAATTTTCCAACAGGCAAAATCACCTCCACCTCACAAGCTAAACTTTTCTCAACTGCTGTCCTTTCACTTGTTTAAATTTTAGCGCAAAATTCGGAATAGTACAAGTATTTATGCGCTCAATTGTAACGAAGTGTCGTTTTAATGTAACGTTCGGTATCTTTCTCCCCATTGCCTGACGTAATCGCTGTTTGTGTTTTAAATGTTCCAGGCAACACGCGATGTACCGTCCCGTGGTAAAATGGTTGAAAGATTAGTTCTGAGGAGCGATTAAAACTATGGGACAAATATTACACGGAAGCGCCAGAACGACAGAGGCAACCCGCCGAGCAATACAAAATAGTC
>WRBI01000048.1 GCA_009784625.1 Oscillospiraceae bacterium
CACGACCAAAAAAGTAACCAAAAAGGCCGCTTAAGGGGGGCAGGGGGCACGCCCCCAGCTGGCCCCCCTTAAGAATCCCCCGCACCCCCCGATAAAACTCGCTAACATTAGTCTCACCCGGTAGGTCGCGCACGATGCTTCGCATCGGTCGCGTGTCGTCGCAAGTCTATAGAGTCCGGGCTGCCCGCTCTCGCGGGATTGCCCTTTGGTGGTGGTATTGGCGGCTTTTGCCTGTCGGGTGTTCCGCTGATTGACAAGCGGCAACGCCGCTTGTCCCATCTGTAAGGCAATCGCCAGATTGCCAGGAGGGGGATAAGGCACAGGGTGCCGCCCCCCTTAAGCGGCATTTTGGTTACTTTGGGGCCGAGGCCAAAGTAACCCCGGGGTTTGGGGCGGGTAGCGCCCATTCCAGTTCCATCGGAGATTCCGATAAAAGCCCTAAGTCCGAAAGGCAAGGACAACAAAGACACACCCAAGCCCCGTACGGCCAAAGTGAAGTACATCGGAGATTCCGATAAAACCCCATAGTCCAAAAGGCAAGGACAACGAAGACACATCCAAGCCCCGCACGGCCAAAGTGAAGTACATCGGAGATACCGATAAAACCCCATAGCCCAAAAGGCAAGGACATCGAAGACACATCCAAGCCCCGCACGGCCAAAGTGAAGTACATCGGAGATTCTGATAAAACCCCATAGCCCAAAAGGCAAGGACAACAAAGACACATCGAAACCATTCACACATGGAGGCTAACCCCCAAATATCTCAATAAAAAGGAGCACAATACTATGCCATCCATCGCCATTGACGGGCCTTCCGGGGCAGGTAAGAGCACAATTGCCCGCAGCGCGGCGGCTCAGCTTGGGTTTATTCATGTCGACACCGGCGCGCTTTACCGAGCCATTGGCCTTTTCGCGCACCGCGCCGGAATATCCGACCGGGACGAGGCCGCGTTGTCTGCTCACTTTTCTGAAATTCAGGTCGAGCTTGACCACCGGGGCGAAGAGCAGGCCATCTTTCTAAACGGTGAAGACGTTTCTGAAGAGATTCGTAAGCCGGAAATTTCGATGGCTGCTTCGAACGTTTCGGCCCTGCCCGCCGTCCGGGCGTTTTTGCTCGACTTACAGCGCGAGATGGCTGTCAAGTACAGTGTAATCATGGATGGGCGGGATATCGGTACCGTTGTTTTGCCAAACGCCGACCTCAAGATTTTTCTGACCGCCACCTCTGAAGACCGGGCCATGCGCCGTTACCTTGAGCTGGTCACATTCGGCGAAAAAGTCAGATATGAAGAAGTGCTTGCCGACTTAAAGCGCCGGGATAAAAACGACAGCGAACGGGCGGCAGCCCCCTTAAAACAGGCGGATGACGCAATCCTGCTGGACACCACCGGCAACGAGATGGAAGAGAGTGTGCTGCTGGTCATCAAAACCATTCGAGAGCGGGGGGTTGGATGAGTTTTTACGATTTTGCCAAAAAAGTCAGTTACCCGTTCATCCGGTTTGCCTTTGCCATGCGGTATGAGGGGGTCGAGAATATCCCGGCCGGCGGGGGGTATATACTCGCATGCAACCACCGCAGCAACTTTGACCCGATCCTGCTCGCGCACAAAGTCCCGCAGCAAATTCACTATTTGGCTAAAGTTGAGCTGGTGCGCGTGCCCGTTGTTGGCGGGGTGATTCGAAGCTTGGGTGTGATCCCGGTTGACCGTGGGGGCGGGGATACCGCCGCGCTGGACAACGCCGCCCGGCTCGTTCAAAACGGCGGGGTGCTCGGCATGTTTCCGGAAGGGCATCGGTCAAAGACCGGTGCTCCGCTCCGGCCGCGTTCGGGGGTTTCGGTCATTGCGGGAAAGACCGGGGCAAATATTCTGCCGGTGGCGGTCAGTTATACAAAAGGGGTGCGGTTTCGCGGGAAAGTTACAATCCGGTTCGGGGAAGTTATCCCGTTTGAGCGCTTGGCCATTGACCTTGAATCCCCCGGCACCATCCGCGCAGCCAGCAAGCTGATTATGGAAGAGATTGTCGCTATGCTCGAGCCCCTGCCGGAAATTCTCACCCCGCCGGCCGGGGAGGATCGTTAATGGCCGCGATCATTCTGGCTAAGCACGCCGGATTCTGCCCGGGCGTTGCCCGCGCGGTCAATCTGGTCGAAGAAGCGCTTGTGCGCGGCGAAAAACTCCAGACACTCGGGCCGCTTATTCACAATGATCAGGTGATCGAGCAGCTAAAACAGGCGGGCGTGACCGTCATCGAAAATCTCGCTGAGGCACAGCCGAACCGCAGGGTGGTCATCCGCGCGCACGGCGAGGGGCAAGCGACCTACCAAAAGCTGGCTGACCTGGGCTTGGGTTATCTGGACGCTACCTGCCCGTATGTGGCGAAAATTCACAAAATCGTGCAGCGGGAGGAGCGGGAAGACCGAGAAGTAATTGTCTTCGGTGACCCCGCACATCCCGAGGTAATTGGCATTTGCGGTCACTGTAAAGGCAGGACACACGTTGTTCAGACTGCCGACGAGCTTGCCCGGATGCTAGAAAAAGCCAAAAGTTCTGTTGAAAAATCCTATATTTTGGTAGCTCAAACCACTGCTAAATTGGATGAGTGGCAAAAGTGTGCAAAATTGATGGAAAAGCAGTGGACGTGCGGCAGTTTATTTGGTACAATATGTAATGCTACGCATTTGCGCCAAAATGAGAGCGCAAATCTTTCCCGCCAATGTGACGCAATGGTGGTGGTCGGTGGGAGAAAAAGTTCCAACACCGCCAAGCTGGTAGAAGTGTGCAAACTGAGTGCCCCCACCTTTTGGGTTGAAAGAGCAAGTGAACTTTTGCCCAAAGACTTTGCCCGAACAGAAACTGTGGGAATCACGGCAGGCGCATCTACCCCCTCGTTTATAATTAAGGAGGTACAAAGAAGGATGAGTGAGATCTTAGGCGCCCAGC
Source organism: Oscillospiraceae bacterium (assembly GCA_009784625.1). GTDB lineage: Bacteria > Bacillota > Clostridia > Oscillospirales > Ruminococcaceae > WRAV01. The sequence goes on from WRBI01000048.1 coordinate 2,945, forward strand.
AAGAGGAAATGAGCTTTGAGGAGATGCTTGAGCAATCCTTTAAAACCATATATACAAAGGAGAAGGTAACCGCCATTGTCACCAGTATTTCGGGCAACGAAATCGCTGTGGACATCGGTACCAAGCACGCGGGCTATGTCCCTTTGCACGAGTTTACCGACGACCCAAACGCCAAGCTCGAAGAACTGGTCAAAGTGGGCGACAGCCTTGAGCTGACCGTTTTGCGGGTGAATGATGTTGAGGGTACGGCTATGCTTTCCAAAAAGCGGCTGGACGCTGCCGCCGGCTTTGAAAAAGTCGCCGACGCCGAAGAAAAAGGAGAAATCCTTGAAGGCATGGTCGTGGATGTGGTTAAGGGCGGCGTGATTGCCCTTTACAGCGGTGTGCGGGTGTTTATCCCGGCTTCGCAGGCGACCGTTTCCCGCGGGCAGGAGCTTGAGCCGCTGCTCAAGACTAAAGTGCGCTTTAAAATCCTTGAGACCAACCGCCAGCGCCGTCGCGCGGTCGGCTCGATCCGCGCTGTCCTCAAAGAAGAGCGCAAAGGTCAGGAAGAAGCGTTCTGGAACACGGTCGAGATCGGCAAAGCTTACGATGGTGTGGTCAAATCTCTGACCGGTTACGGCGCTTTCGTTGACTTGGGCGGTGTGGATGGTATGGTGCACATTTCCGAGCTGAGCTGGAATCGGATCAAAGACCCGTCCGAAGTGGTCTCGGCCGGCCAAAAACTGGAAGTCTTCATCAAAGACATTGACCGCGAAAATAAGAAAATTTCCCTCGGCCACAAGAAAGACAACGAGAACCCGTGGGAGATGCTGGGCAAGCAGTATAAAACCGGCGACGCCACTATGGTCAAAATTGTCTCGATGACGCCGTTTGGCGCGTTTGCCCAAGTTATCCCCGGCGTGGATGGCTTGATTCACATCAGCCAGATTTCAAACAACCGGATCGGCAAGCCGGCCGACGTCCTCTCGATCGGACAGGAAGTACAGGCCAAGATCACCGACATAGATATGGACAGAAAGCGCGTGTCGCTGAGTATTCGCGCCTTGTTGACCGAAGAAGAGCAATCGGCCGAAGAGACCGCTGCCGAAGAGCCGCCCCTGGTCATGGAGTTCGGCCCGCCGGAGGAATAATTGACAGTTGACAATGGACAGTTGTGGTATCGCTTTGCGATATGATTTAAAAGAAAACCATTGGCAGATGCGGTGAATTCATCGCATCTGCCAATGGTTTATTATTTGCAATACTGTCGCGGAGCGACACATTCACTGTCAACTGTCCATTGTCAACTGTCAACTGCAAAAAGCCCCTGATTTTTTTCTTCCATCACTTTGATTGCGTGGTAGTAGAGCTGGTTGTAAGGGGTCGGGATGCCCAGCTCCCTGCCCATTTGGACAACTGCTCCCGCGAACAGGTCGACTTCGGTGGTCTTGCCCGCGTCCAGATCGGTGCAAGTGGAGGGCTGCCAGCCGGCGATCTTCTTGTATGTCTCGATTGACTCCAGATCATGTTTTGTGTTGTCTTCGGGGCGCAGGTCGATCCCTTTTGCCTGTGCGATGGCCACTACTTCGGCTTTTCCCGCCCGGCTGATTTCCCGGTAGTGTTCACTGCGAAAACCGGCGTAAGTCAGGCGCAGTGCGGCCATCGGCATGTTTTCGCCGATGTTCATCAAAAACTTTTTCCACATCCCGCGCATCAGGTCCCGCTCCACCCGGTAATTGATTCCGGCTTTGTCAAACAGCTCACAAACCCGGCTCACCCGCGGGGTGTAATTGCCATCCTCGTTGACCTTTTCGCCGAAGCGCACCCGCACACTGCCCGGCAGATACCCGACAGACCCATTCTCTTTGAGGGCGGCCACAACGTAAGTGTAGCCGTAGAGCACGCGCGACTCACCAAAAGCGGCGATCAGGCGCTCTTCGGCCAGCACGCCGTTGAGAAAATTGAGGATGAGCGTGTTCGGCCCGACCTGGTTTTGAATATCCGCGATGGCCGCCTCAAGCGCGTAACTCTTGACTGTTATGATAACCAGGTCAGCCGGGTCGCCAACTTCATTTGGATCGGCCACCTGAAAGCGATAACCCTTATCGTTAATCAGAAATTCGTTTTCAAAGCGGGCTTTGCGCCCGCTGCCCGCGATTACGCGAAAATTGTCCCCCAAAACCGGCGCAAGTTGTGCGGCGAACATACCGCCTACCCCACCCAAGCCAATCAGGCTCACTTTTTTGATTTTATCCACCCTGAACTGCCCCCTTGCTCTGCGTTTTGTTTAGTTTAGCACAGCCGCAAAGCAGCTGTCAATTCGCGGGATATTGCCAACCGGTCGCGCATCTGGTATGCTTATAGCTGTTTCGATGTTGTCGATGGGAGGATATATATGAAGGTGTGCGTTTGGTATTTATATCACAGCGGCGTTGCTGTCGAGACCGAAAAATCCTTTTTGGTTTTTGACTACTGGCGGGATACTCCGGCCGGCGGGCTGGCGGCCGGGGTGATTGACCCAAAAGAGATCGCGGTTAAAAATAAGAAAGTGATCGCCTTTTCTTCCCACAACCATCCCGACCACTACAACCCGGTGATACTCGGCTGGCCAAAGCAGATTCCGGGAGCGGAACTTGTGCTGTCAGACGATATTCCGGCCTGCCCGGGTGCTTTGATGGTTGGGCAAGATCGGGAATACGACCACGCGGGAATTCACATTCAAACGCTTGTCTCCACCGATGAGGGGGTGGCCTTTCTGCTGAAAGCAGACGGCCTGACCATCTACCACGCGGGGGATCTTAACTGGTGGCACTGGGCGGGTGAGCCCGGCGATTTCAACGAAAAGATGGCAAGGGACTATAAAGCGCAAATCGATCGGCTGCGTGGGGTGAAAATCGACCTTGCTTTCCTTCCGGTTGACCCGCGGCTGCGCGGACAATACGCCTGGGGCGCCGACTACCTGATGCGAACAGCACAAGTGAAGCAGATGGTTTGCATCCACTTTGGCGACCGGCCGCAGGCCATTGAAGAGCTGATCCAAGACCCGGTAAGTCAACCGTACAGAGACCGAATTCTGCCGCTGGCCGAGCGGGGGCAAATGGCCGAGCTGACACTTTAGCAGAAACTGTGCGCTGACAGCTGCGCTTGCCTGCCGGTCTGCTATAGCGTAGAGTGAAAAAAATTCATTGCAAAAATACAAGATATGGTGTAATATTATGTCGAAGGCGCAAGTTAATATAAGAGCAGGCCAAAAGACGGATGCACGGAACAGGCTTTGATCTCTGCTCGTGCCGGCTGTGGATATGAAACCGCGGTGTGGGCATGTTAAAGGATTGCGCGTTCAGTATCGCCGCGATTGACAAAGCGGCACTAAATTGGTATAATTTAAACAAAGGGGGTGACAGCCGTTAAGAAGCTGATAGCGTTTGTGTTGGTTCTGGCTGTGCTGTCCTTTGCCGGTTGTTCAGAGCGGGCCGCGATTCAGGAGTTGCTCAGCGAACACGCGGGAGGGCAACAAGAACTGGTCGAGCCGGTTCCGCAGCTGCTTGCGGTCGAGTTGCCGCCTGTTGTCGAAGAACCGGTATATGAGCCGGAAGAGGATTTGACTCCCGAGCCGGAACAAAGCGAGTACAATGCGCCGCCGGTCGACGGGGGCAGGCGTTCACGGCTGAATATTGATATGCGCGGGGCTAAAATGGTTGCCCTGACTTTTGATGACGGCCCGATCGCTGTTCACACCGATCGCATCCTGGATCTGCTTGAGGAACACGGCGGCCGTGCAACTTTTTTTGTACAAGGTTACCGGGTGGCGTCTCACAGTGAGATCATACAGCGCACTGTCCGGCTGGGCAGTGAGGTTGCCGGCCATTCCTGGAATCACCAGGACTACTCGCTGATCGAAGACGAGGCGGTCATTGAGGCGGACATTCGCTCAACCAGCGAGGCCATTCGCGCGGTTGGCGGCAACCCCCCGGCCATCTACCGCCCTCCGTTCGGGCGGACAAACAACGCGGCCGAACAAGCCTCTGCCCGGCTGGGATATGCGATCATAAACTGGACGCTGGACACAAGGGACTGGGAACACCGCGACCCCGATATTGTGTACGATTCGATTATGCGCACGGTTGAAAGCGGGGACATCATCGTCATGCACGATGTGCACGGGTCTACCGCCGAGGCTATGGAGCGGGTCATCCCCGCTCTGATCGAACAGGGATTTGAGTTGGTCACGGTCACAGAACTGCTCACTCATGCTTTTGGCGAGCTGGAACCCGGCGTGGTCTACGGCCGAAACTACAACCGAAACTAACCATATAAAAACAACTGACCGCCGGCTGAGCGGCCAGTTGTTTTTTTGCGCCTATAATGTATATAGCATGGGGATGTACAGTATCCCATCCTTTTCCTGCTGCCCCTGCGTGATTGTAAAACCCAGGCGCTTGTATACCGCGACGGCGTATGGGGAAGAATTCACCGTAATCCGCGTTACATTGCAGCCTTTCAGCTGGTCGAGCACAGCTTCAAACATCTGCCTGGCTATCCCTTGTCTGTGATATGCTTTATCCACAAATAGCAGGGATATGTGCGAGGTGCCTTGCGTCGCAATTACGCCGAGGATTTCGTCCCCCCGATAATAAGCCCACATCTTTTTGTGTTCGGACGTAAGGTCGGCGCTGATTTCATCCAGTTTGCCCTCCAGGTAAGCTGCAAATGTGCTTTGCCCCTGCTCTGAATAATCCACGGCGACAAATTCGGAAAAGACAGCGTTCACAAGCCTGAGCGCACGCTCCACGTCCTTGACAGGCACTTCTTTTACCATAAACCAAACATCTCCATTCTTACAACTGCCGGCGGGCCGCCGGGGCCAATGCCGCGCTCCCTTGGCTGTGGGGCGCGATGTTTTTTTCGCGCTGTGCTTGTCGCTATGAATATTAATACCATACCACAGCCCCAAAAGCAACCTAAGCGAGATGTGTAATAATTTTTTATAAATAGCTGTTGACAAATGCCTTGTAATGGAGTATAGTAGTATTACGGTTAATCACTAGAGTAACTAACTAACATTGAACGGCGGATGGTCGTATATGTGATGCAGATTTCCAACGACCAGAACGGAGGCTTCAAATGCAACCAACATTTGACTCGCAAAAGCCACTATTTTTGAGCATAGCTGAATGGTTGGAGGACGCGATATTGGCCGGCGCTTACAAAGAAGAAAGCCAGGTGCCGTCGATTACCGAAATTTCGCTCAGCTATAAGATCAACCCGGCCACCGCCCTCAAAGGGGTGAACATGCTTGTCGATTCCGGCCTGCTCTACAAAAAGCGGGGGCTGGGTATGTTTGTGGCCACAGGTGCATGCAAAAAGCTGTTAAGACGCAGGCAAGAGCAGTTTTATGAGGATTTCATCCGGCCTCTGGCGGCGGAGGCAAAACGGTTGGAAATAGGCGCTGACGAGCTGTCGGCTATGGTAAAGAGGGGGTATGAACAGTGAGAATTGAACTCAAAAATGTAAGCAAGCGGTTCGGCCAGACACAGGCGCTGGACAGCGTAAACGTGGTCTTCGGTGAGCAGAAAATTTACGGACTGCTCGGCAACAACGGCGCGGGAAAAAGCACCATGCTCAATATCATCACCAGCCGGTATCTGGCGGACAGCGGAGAAGTCGCCATGAACGGCCAGCCGATCTTTGACAACGATGCCTGTCTCAATCAGATATACCTGCTCAGTGAGAAAAGCTTTTACCCGGACAGCATGAAGACTGGGGAAGCGATCAAGTGGGCGGCCATCTTTTACCCAAGTTTCGACAGAAATCTGGCACATCAATTGGCCGAGCGGTTTAACCTGCCGCTTAAAAAGAAGATCACCGCACTGTCCACCGGGTATGCGTCTATTTTTAAGATCGTGATGGCGCTTTCGTCGGGTGCACCGGTACTTCTGCTTGATGAGCCGGTGCTGGGGCTGGACGCCGGTCACCGTGACCTGTTCTACAAGATTTTGATCGAGCGGTACAGCGAAAACCCCTGCACAATCGTAATCTCTACCCACCTGATTGCCGAGGTGGCCGGGCTGATCGAGCACTGTGTAATCATCAAAAACGGCAGGATCGTCAAAGACGCGCCGGCGCAGGACCTGCTGGCAGGTGGGTACACAGTTTCCGGCCCAGCCGGCCTTGTGGATGAATACATCCGCGGAAAGCGCGTGCTTTCTCAAAGTGGCCTGGGCGGGCTGAAGACCGCATCTCTGAGCGGTGAGCGGCCGAATGAACTCCCCCAGGGCTTGGAGAGCGGCCGGCTCAACTTGCAGGAATACTTTATTGAGCTGATGAACGAGGAGGCATAACTGTGAACACAATGCGAATTAAACCGGCGCTACATTACCAACTGGACTATGTTATGTGGACAGTTATCTGGGTGATCGGGATAGGGGTCGCGATTTCGATTTTAGCGCATATAATCACCGGGGTCGTTGTGCTTGGGTCTATCAATATAGGCGGCTTTTTTGTGGCGGGCGATTCCGCCAACATGGCGTACAGTGTGGGTGGTGTGATGATTTTCATCGCGTTCATTTTCGGGGTTGGCGGGATTCGCGAAGATTTGCGGTTCTTTGTCCAAAACGGATTGGGGCGACGGACAACGTTTTTCGCCACCCTGTTTGGCGCACTCATCGCGGGGGCGGCCATCGGGCTGATCAGCGAAGTGTTTAACCTGATCCACCGCGCGGTGCCGGTCTTTCCGCTTACAGGCAATCAGTTTAACACCGGCGGTTTTTTTGTTGGCTGGCTGATGCACATCATTGCGTTTACCCTTGCCTGGCAATTGGGTGCGATGATCAGCCTGATCTACTACCGGCTGAGCACTGTTGGGGCGGTTGTATTCAGTGTGGTGGCGGGCGCGATGATCCTCTTTGGGTTTGGCCGGATGGTCGGCGGCCTGATCACTTGGCTTGAGCACAACGATGCCGCCAATCTTGTTTATCTGTTTGACTTTGCGCGCAGTCCGGCGACCATGTTGACCTCTATACTGGTTGTAACCGCAGTGGTATCAACCATCACCTACCTGCTGATTACCCGGGCACAGATTCACGAGCCTTAAGCGACAGAATAAAACCGCCGGATTACGGGTTTTCTCGTAATCCGGCGGTTTTCAGTTGTAAAGCATATAAGATTTACAGACCCATCTTTTTGCAGAAATCGCCCAGGATGCCAGTAAGGTCGGGTGCGCCGATCTCTTGCAGGTCGTAAGCAACCCGGGTATTGGGTTTGTCGATCTTGACAATCCGGTTGAGGTCGATGGGGGTGGCGACGATTACCGAATCACAGGGGACGTTGGCGATGGTTTTTTCAAGGTCGCTGATCTGCTCGTCCCCGTAGCCCATTGCGGGCAGGACTGTTCCGATATTCGGGTAGGTTTTAAAGGTGTCGATCAGCTTGCCGACCGCGTACTCGCGGGAGTCGACGATCTCACTCGCGCCAAAGCGGTGGGCGGCCACGACGCCCGCGCCGATTTTCATTTCGCCGTGGGTGAGGGTGGGGCCGTCTTCGATGACCAGGACGCGCTTGCCCTTGATGACTTCGGGCTTGTTGACAGTGATGGTAGAGGCCGCGTCAACAACAACCGCGTCCGGGTTGACTTTGGCGATGTTTTCGCGCACCGTTTGAATCCCCTTAAAGTCGGCGCTGTCGATCTTGTTGATGACCACAACATCGGCCAGGCGAAGGGTGACCTCGCCGGGGTAGTAGCTCAGCTCATGCCCGGGGCGGTGGGGGTCGGTTACCGCAACCATCAGGTCGGGCTGATAGAACGGGAAGTCGTTGTTGCCGCCATCCCAGAGGATGACGTCGCAGCCGCTCGGGTCGTTTTCAGCCGCCGCCAGAATCTCGGCGTAATCAACGCCCGCGTAGATGACGTTTCCGCTGGCGATGTGGGGTTCATACTCTTCCATCTCTTCGATGGTGCAGTTGTGTTTTTTCAGATCATCCAGAGACGCGAACCGCTGCACTTTCTGTGCGTTGAGATCCCCGTAAGGCATAGGGTGGCGGATGGCGACCACTTTCAGCCCTTTTGCGTTGAGGACTTCGACGATTTTGCGGGAGGTCTGGCTTTTGCCGCAGCCGGTGCGAACTGCGCCGACCGCGACCACCGGTTTGCTGCTTTTTAGCATAGTCTGCTTGGGGCCGAGTAAACTAAAAGCAGCTCCGGCCGCGTTTACTTTTGCACCAATACCCATCACAAATTCGTAGGGGATGTCGCTGTACGCAAAGACGCACTCATCCACGCCATGCTTTTTGATCAGCGACTCCAGCTCGTCTTGCGGGTAGATGGGAATCCCGTTGGGGTACTGGCTGCCGGCCAGCTCTTTCGGGTAAGAGCGCCCGGCGATATCGGGAATCTGCGCGGCTGTAAAGGCAACGACTTCACAGTCTGGATTATTTCGAAAGAATGTGTTAAAATTGTGGAAGTCCCGGCCGGCCGCTCCGATGATGATTACTTTTTTCATGATTATCCTCTTTTCGGCATAAATATGCAACTGCCAATAATGGACAGTTCCTTTGTTCGTCCTTTATTATACTACTGCTTGATCTAAATTGCAAGTGTAAAATTGCATAAATATTCTTAAGCTTGAAGAAGGACATTTCTCCAAACTCGTCAGTTAGGGTTATATTATGCTTCAAATATACATTTAGTATATTTGAAGCATGGCCGATTTATTTGTGGGGTGAAGAATTTGCAGACTGCCCATCTTGTTTTTACCATGCTTTCGCTGATCTTGCTTTCACATCTTGTGCATACTTTTGTGAGGGGTGTGAGCATATCGCTGATCCAGGTTGGCTTAGGTGTGATTTATGTTTCTTTGCCTTTTAGCATCCGGATCAATCTCGAAGCTGAGATTTTTATTTTGATCTTTATCGCCCCCATCCTCTTTATGGACGGCAAGCGGTTTAGCAGCAAAGAGCTGATGCGCTATAAGTCGCCGATTCTCGGGCTGGTGGTCGGGCTGGTGTTTGTCAATGTTTTGCTGGTCGGGTTTCTCATCCATCGGCTGATGGGGCTGCCCTTACCGGTTGCCTTTGCGTTGGCGGCTGTTCTCTCGCCAACCGACGCGGTGGCTGTCAAAGCGATTACCAGCGGCGTAAACCTGCCCCATCGGGTGGGGGCGGTGATCGAAGGGGAGTCAATGTTCAACGACGCTTCCGGTGTGGTTGCCTTTAATTTCGCGATTCTGGCCGCGATTACCGGGATTTTCAACCCCCACGCGCTGGCCGGCTCTTTTATTTACATCGCAATCGGCGGCCTGTTGATCGGCGTGATCTTTGCCTTTGTTGTTCAATCCTTTGCCGCCTGGCTCAAAAAGCTGGGGGTTGATCAGCCGGATGTCTACGCTTTGTTGCAGCTGCTCACCCCGTTCGCAGTTTTTCTGGCGGCCGAACATTTGGCGCTTTCCGGGATTTTGGCGGTTGTGGCCTGCGGAAAGACCATCGCGATCCTCTCTCCAAAACTGATGACGCTTGGCGAGACCGACATCCGCTTTCGAACCGAGGGCGCGTGGAATATCTTTTTATTCATGCTCAGCGGGCTTGCATTTCTGTTGTTGGGGGTGGAAATTCCGGCCATTTTACGGGATATGATCGCCGACGGGTTCAGCATACCGACCGGCTTGGGGTATGTGGCTATTCTCACATTGGTAATGATCGTATTGCGGTATATTTGGGCTTACCTGATGATCGACAACGGTGAGCTGGGCCGCCACGAAAACTCGGCCTTGATGGCTCTTTCGGGCGCGCGGGGGGTGTTGACGCTGGCGGTTTGCCTCTCGATTCCGATTACATTTGTCGAGGGTGTGGCTTTTTTCGAGCGCTCACTGATTTTGTTTGTAGCCGCCGGGGTTATACTGCTCTCGCTGATAATCGCGAACATCGGGCTGCCGCTGCTTTTGCGGGGCAGGCCGCGGACTGAGCTTTCCGACCAGGAGGCCGCGATCCTGGCCGCGAAGTCATCTATCCGTGCGATCCGTCAAGCGCGAAACGCAGGCAACAGCGAGACAGCCGATCTGCTGATCGCTTTCTTTGAATATCAGATACAAGATTTGCTGCACGAAAAGCGGAAGCGCGTACACCTTGACTTGGACGAAAGCGGCAGCGGAAGCCTGCGCCAGGTACTCAAGATTGGCTTGGGCGGCCGGGAAAACGAGCTGAAAAACCTGTTGGATATAAAAATCACCGACAAATACGCGCTTGAGTTCATATCGGTGCAGATACAAAAGCAGGAGATTGAGCGGCTGGTCGAAAAAGGTAAGATCGACAGCCGGACCGCTTACCATCTTCGCCAGAAGATCAGCTTGGAAGAATCCGCGCTGTTTGAAGACGATCTTGAAAGCGTGGAAGAATGACGATGAACAGTTGACAATTGACAGTGGACAATAATGGAATCGCTTCGCGATGATTATTTAAAATCAATCGCGAAGCGATACTTTTACTGTCCATTGTCAACTGCCAAGCTGGCTGTTTAAAAAGGCAAGAATCCGTTCTTTGATCTCAGGCTGCACAAAGTGGGGGTCGGCGTGTCCGGCGCCCTCAACCATACAAATTGTGCTTTCCACCCCGGATTTTTGCAGGGTCGCGTAAAAGTTTTCACTGTGGAATGGCACAACGACCCGGTCGGCGGTTCCGTGCAAAAGCAGGAAAGGCGGGGAATTCGGCCTGACTTCGCCGCACAGGTCGACAAAATTGGTCAGTTCCACCTGGATGCCGGGGACGTTGCCGGTGATGTGTACAGCCGGATATATCAATGCAGCGGCTTTGACAGCGCTCGATTGCTCAAGGTGTTCGCCGACGTCGTGGGTGCGGTCCTCTCCCCAAAGGGCGGCCAACCCGGCAAAATACCCGCCGGCCGACTCACCCATCAGGGCGATTCGTTCGGGGTCGATCATAAACTCCTTCGCGTGGGCGCGCAGGAAGCGGATTGCCTGTTTGACCTCGCGGATTTGCTCCGGCCACTTTGTGGTGGCAAGTGTGCTGTACTCGACGCTGGCTACCGCGTAACCGCGCTTTGCGTAATAGGCCAGCTCGCCCATCCAGACATTGCGGTCACACCGCTGGAAAGAGCCGCCGCACAAAAAGACAATCAGCGGGCGTGGCGCGGCTGAATCCCGCCCGGCCAGAAAGCTGAGGCTGAGCGGATAAGCGGTGCACCGGCCCCAATATTCCTTTTGGGTGTAGACCACATTGTGGGCAAGCCCAAGCATCGGCTCGACCGGCTGAATGTTGAATGTTTCGCGCATGATGACCCGCTCCTTACGTCTTGAGTGTTTTCTGTTTATTTTGAAGCATAATCAGGGCTTTGCCCGCCCGTGTTTGCCTGGTGGCCGGTTGTTTGGCGCCGCCTACCCAATCGCAGTAGCCGCGCTTGTACCCGTCGGTTAAGCTTTCGAAAAAAAATCTGGCCTCGTCGTCGCTTTCTAATACGCCAGCCAGCTCTTCCGGCACAACGACCGGGCCTTTGTTACTTTCCATCGTCGACCTCTCCTCGTTTTGACGTTTTTTGCGTTTAAAGCGCAGGTAGCGCTCAATCTGCATCGCGTCTTTAATCTCCAATGTGCGGTCTCCAGCCTGGTGCTCGAGATGGTGTACCAGCTCGTGGCGGAGTGTGCTGCTCAACTCATTTTGAAACCCTTTGGCCGACAGATGCCCGTAAACTTTGACCATAGAGCCGTAATGAATGGTTACATACCGGCCAAAGCCATTTGGCTCATAGTGGTACTGCCCGAGTATGTAAAGCCCGTGCTCGTCCTGCATTGTGTCGGGCAAGAGCAAAATCCCGCCGTTGAGCCCGTCAAAGATGGCCGGGGGCAGTGCATCCGAGATTTCGGTCAACGCCTCGCGCGCCTCTTCAAATGTGAGCATGTGTGTCCCCCTTAATCCCGGTAACTATAGGATAATGCAAAGACGGGCGGCTGTCAAGTAGACAGCCGCCCGGGCGTAGTTTTTGCGGTTAGTCCTCGTATTTGCCCTCCAGCCTGGCCGCCCGCTTTTTGGTGACTCGCATGAGTATGGTGAGCGAAACGAACATCACAACAAACATAACTATCATGTCGATCATCCGGTCTGCTGGGCTTCCGGAGATTAAGAACGCGTACGCCGCCGTTGCGATCAAGCTGGCGATCAGGTTGTTTTTGATGGACGGCTTAAAATATTCCGACCAGATTCCCCGCCTGATGCAGCCGACAGTAAAAGTGACACAGCAGACCAGAAAGACGGCGGATCCGCTGACCAGAACATACACATCGGCTAGGCCAAGTACAGCCCAGCCAACCAGCAGTGTGCCCATTCCCCAAAACAGCACCCAAAACCCCACTTGATAGACTGCGAGCATCTCCAGTTTTTGCCGCTCGTCCAAACGGCTCTTCGGCAGTTTCATCGTGTTTTCTCTCCTCCATATGCGTCTGGTTATTGCCCTTCTTCCTCCCAGAATAATTGGTCGAGCGTCTTGCCCAGCGCGTGGCAGATGGCCAGACACAGCTTGAGCGAGGGGTTGTACTTGCCCGCCTCGATCATCCCGATTGTCTGGCGGGTAGCCCCGACTTTTTCAGCCAGCTGCTCTTGCGACAGGTCGGCCGCAACCCGCGCGATCTTGACCCGCATGTTTTTCATTTGCCGCCTCCTGAATAGAATTATAATATATATAATGCAAAATATCAATTATATATTACATTAAGCGCAAAATATTGTGCTTTGGATAGGGCGCAACACGAACAGGTCACGTGTGCGGTTGCTGATCAATCCTTGTACCCGGCCTCCAATTTGGCCGCCTGTTTTAAAGTGACCTGGGTGATTATGACTTGCGATACAAAAGTAAAGACCGCAATGCCTGCCGCCAAAAAAATCTCAAAAGTGAAGTAGCCAAGGCCAAAAACTTGAACCCACATTGGGGTGACGCCGAGGGCCAAAAGGGAAACCAGGCCGGTAACTCCGCTAATAATCGCGTTATTAAGCAGGGTTGGCTTATAGAATTCGGCCCAGATGCCGCGTCTGGCGTAACCGAAAGTCACAACGGACGCCCCGGCCAGGGTGATCGCGCATCCAATAAGCAGGACCGGGAGGCTGACCAGCTGAAAGGTAGCCAAGGCAAGCAGAAACAGCTGTACCCCCGTTGTTAAGACTTTGTAGGCCAGTCTGTAAACACCGAAAAGCGCGAGCTTCTGATGGTCGCTGAGCGCATTGCCTGGCTCAGCCGGTTTCCTGTCCCCCACCACACCACCTCCCATTTAAGATCAGTCGACAACAGTCGGCTGTTTACCTGACAGCCGACTGCGTGGGTTGTTTGCGTCTCATTGGGGTCGTGCGCTTTGGGCTATTCGATGCCTTGTCCACCCTCAAGCCTGTAGATGGAAACGGTGCGCATGATCAGCTCATCCAGTTTCATCCGGTCACCGTCCGAGATCATTGTGAACTGAACCCCATAGTTCTGAATGTTGTTCTGGTGTTCGCGGCGATTTTTGATCTCGCCTCTTACCAGCATTTCGAACTCAAAGATGCGCGGAATCATCGGGTTAATGTGCAGCTGAAACCAGAGATGGTCTCCAATGTTGTAAGGCGTGTCGGTATGGAACAACAACCCGCCGGCTGAAATCTCTGTGACTTTGACAACAGACCACTTTTCGGCATTTTTCTCACTTGCTGCTTTGGCGCTGATTGCCCAATTGTCAGTGCGTACATAGGCTCGCTGAACTTGATAATTCTCCAATCACTCCACCTCCCGTAATCGTCTGTGCGTACTGATTACTCTATTAATTGTATCACAATTAACAAATAAATGCAAGATTTCACTTGAAATGATTGCCTTAGTATGTTAGCATATAATTCCAGAAAATTCGACAAAATTCGGCAAAAGAATGGAGGGACACGCGGATGAAGATACATGCCGGAAAACTCCTGGCGGTTTTGATTGCCTTGTCGATCGTTGCGGGTGATTTTCCCACCATAGCCGGTGCTCGAATGGCTCAAGGTGACGGCGGTGTTTGGGAGTGGAAAATAGAAGTGGACTTCAACGCAGCGGGCTTGAGGGTTTACCCGCCGGCGCAAAAACCCGGCGCAAATTTATCCGGAAGTGACCTGCCCGCCGATGGGGTAGGCATTGGGGCGCAAATTCCTGACGCGCACTGGCTTTGGCTGCCGGGCGGGCCTTGGGTGTGGATGGACACGTTCGAGACGGTAATGCCGTCCCCGCCCGACCCGGAGGGAGATCTCAATGACATGCACGACTCACCGGCCTTTGAAATCGTACAGATATCGGGCGTGTGGGTGTGGATACCCGATCCGCCCAAGGTGACCGAAGTGCGCGTAAGTCCGGCCGCAACAGCGGTTTACGCAGGCGAGCAGGTGGCTTTTATCGCAGAAGTAATGGGAACAAACAACCCTTCGCAAGCTGTTATTTGGTCGGTTGAACCGCGGTCCGATACAGTCATCGAGGACGGCTGGCTGACCGTCTTGCCCCATCATGCGGGCGGAGAAATAACGGTATGGGCAATCTCGGCCGAAGCCCCCGGCATGTCGGGCTATGCGCGTGTGCGCGTGGATGTCCCTACTTTTACGGTCACCGGCAGTGTCGCGGCAAACGGCGCCACAGTGGCCCTGTACAGTGGATCAAGCGCAGGAATTGATATCCCCGTTCAAACGGGCGGTACTTTTTCGCTTACGCTTCCGGCGGGCGCTTACCGGCTCCGAATCTCTGCGCCCGGCCTTGTCGCGACGACGCGGGCGTTCGAAGTAACCAATGCGGGCGTCAGCCTGGGCGTCATTAATCTGGCTGAACCGCTGCGCGCTACAGGGAACGGCCATTTTGGTACAGACCGAGAGTGGCGCGCGATCAACATCATAAATGACGGGGATGAAAACCTTGTGCTTGCCGATGCTTATTTGACTGGGCATGGTGCACATCTTTTTGAGTTAAGTTTCGCGATGCTGCCGCCGGGCAGGCCGGTTATTATTCCGTCCGGCGGGAGTGTAACAATCCAAGTCAGGCCGAATCCAAACCAAACTGCCGGGGTGGGCAGACATACCGCCGACCTGTTTATAAGCGGAGATTATGCCGAAGGCGAGGCCAGCGACACCATTGAACTTTCCTTCACGGTCAGCGGCCCGCCAGACAGCACTGTGCCGCCGCCGCTGCCGGATCCGCCTACTCCACCCACCGCGCCGCCTTCAGGCGGTGGCGGGCGGGACACAAGCGATCGCACCAGCACGCCGCGCACACCGCTCGCCCGGATTGCGCAGACCGGTCTGACGGTACTGACTGACACAAATGTTGCGGGCCTGGTCCGGCAAGCCGTTGCGGCCGCAGCTCCCGGCAGTCTGCCCACCGTTACCATGACCAACCAGGCGGATATCTCGCTCACGGCCATCCAGCGGATTGTCAGTGAGGCAAACGGCGGGCCGGTTCGGGTTTTCGCCGACACCCTCAACAACTCAGGCACCGGGGTAGATGTGCGAATCGTCTTTAATCCGGCACAGGCAACCGCAGGTATAAACTTACGCGCATCCACCACCAACGCGTTTGCCCGGCAGGCTGTCATGATCTTTGAGCACTACTTTGGCGGAAGCGCCGGCGCGATCAGCCTGGGTCAGACCGGCGACTTCGGGATGGAGGTTCGGCTGGCTGCCCGAATCCCCCCAAATCTTGACACCGACGCACTTTTCTTTTACGCCTACGACCGAAATGCCAATACTTTCCGTCGATTTATCCCCACCGCCCAGCGAGTGGATGCCAACGGTTTTTTGCACTTTACCACGACAATGGCCGGGGACATCGTCATCACCAATCAGCGGATATAAGGCAGCGCATCTGCTGTTGCAATTCTCAGAGAGGTGTGTTACACTAACCGGACAGGGGGGTGAGTATATGTCACTGACAAAAGAAGACTTGCAAGCGATTGGCCAGTTGATGGACACCAAACTCGATCCCATTAACAAACGACTGGACGGCATGGATAAACGACTGGACGGCATGGATAAACGACTGGATGGCATGGATAAACGACTGGATGGCATGGACAAACGACTGGACGGCGTGGACAAGAGGTTGAACAAGCTGGAGGGCGAAATGCGAAAGGGTTTTAAAGACCTTACCTACTGCATCAATATGGCGGGCAAGGATATTGCCCACATTGATGAAACGCTCAGGAATCACATAGATCAACCGGTTCATTAAAACGTCAATATTAAGACCCCGGATTCAAGTGAACCGGGGTCTTGTTACGCGCTTAGCAGCACTCTTTTGGAATCGGGTATTTACATTCCTTGTCCTGGCGGGTCACTTTCAGCGAGCAACCCCAGACACTGCTGGTAAAATAGGGGCAGTGAACCAGGCAGTCGGGCTTTGCATTGATCAGCCCGGTAAAGGTATCTCTGAGCTGCTCGTACATCTTGATGGCCACCATAATCTGCTCGGCTGTGCCGTATTTGCCAAGGCCGGGGTAAGTGGATTCGGTATACCAGTCGGTGATCTGCCGGCCCAACTTTTTAAGGATTTCCGGAACATCTACCCCCTGTTTACCGCACTCCTTGATCAGGACAGATATATCGCTGGTCGCCAGCTTTTTCGCAATGGTCTGCCCATTTTGTTGGATGATCGCCTTTAGAATTTTCTCGATACGGCTATCCAAACAGTTCATAACATGATATAATTGGAGAAACAACGGAAAGGCGTGGGGATAAAATGGCACAGCAAGAAGCGATGGGAATAACAGAATTCTTTGAGAAGTTCAATAGCGA
>WRBI01000049.1 GCA_009784625.1 Oscillospiraceae bacterium
CAGGTTGATGCCCTGGCTTGTGTTCTGCTCAGCCATTGCAAGACCGCGGATCTGGCCGCGCATACGCTCACTGATCGCCAAGCCGGCTGCGTCGTCCGCCGCGCGGTTGATCCGGAAGCCGGAACTCAAACGCTCGAGGTTGCGGGCAAGGCCGCTGTTGTTGATCTGAAGATTTCTGTGCGAGTTTAATGCCGGAATGTTGTTTTGTACTACCATGGTTGTTCCTCCTTGTTAGTTGCCGCGCAGTCTTTGCGCGATTGTTGAGATTCTTCCTACCCGCAACTTTGCGTCATGCTCGGTCGCGGACAGGGGCTTATTTATGGCAACGCCAACCGCGAGGGCGAGGTGCTCCGCGTAAAACAACACGCGTCCCGCGGTGACGTAAAACCCAAAACACGCCACAGTGCTTTGCAGCTAACATATATGTACAATTGACAGTTGGCAATTGACAATTGACAATGATGGTGTCCGCTGCGCGGACATTTTTAAATACGAATCACACAGCGATACCATTACTGTCAATCATCAATTGTACATTGTCAACTGATTTTTTAAACATTGCGCCGGGCGGAGGTTCCCCGCGCAAATATTGGGCTAACGTGACCGAAATTGTGACGTTATTACGCCACTTTCGGCCACGCTAGCTTATGTCTATGACTACCTGAGAAGTTGGAGTATGCCCTGCGGCAATTGGTTGGCTTGTGCGAGCATTGCCTGGGCGGCTTGAGACAGGATGTTGTTCTGGGTAAACATCATCATCTCTTGCGCCATATCAACGTCGCGGATTGTGCTCTCGGCTGCGGTCAGGTTTTCGCGGGCAATGCCGAGGGAGTTAAAGGTCGATTCAAGGCGGTTCTGCATGGCGCCGAGCTGTGCGCGCTGGCTGGAAACCTGGTCCAGAGCCGCGTCAAGCACATCGATGGCCGCGTTTGCGCCGGTGTTTGTAAGGATAGAAATGCCGGGGTTCTGTTCGGTTACACCCTCCGCGCCGATGGGGACGCCGCCATCAAGAGTGGAGTTCCAAATGTGTGAAGCGGAAATCTGGCGGACAGTCCAAGCCTGGCCGTGTACATCTACAAACCCAAGGGCACCGGCGTTCATGTTTCGGACAGTCAGGGCCGCGCGCTGATCCTGGCCGCCGTTGGCTCCGATTTGGAAGACAAGGGCGCTCGAAACGCGGTTGTGATCGGCAACCCGGGCATTAACGACATGGAAAGCGGGGGGATCGTTCGGGTTGGCGGCTGTGCCGGTCTGCAAAACGACGTTGCTGATAACGCCGGAAGTCAGTGCGTTGGTGTTGCCGCCTTCCAGTGTGGTAGACGCAACCGCTTCACCATTGATGTCTCTAAAGACAACGTGTGATGTCCCTGCTATACCGGATGTAGCATGGCCCTCAATAAACCCTGTGAAAGTCCGGTCGCCGACTTGCAGCGAGACAACTTGTTCTCTGAAGTCTCCGGCTGCGGTGGGATTCATGCCGGTCATTTCAGTAACGGTGATTCTAACGTTCAGGTCGGTCACGCCTTCGAATATTTCTTCGCCGAAGTCAGAAAGCTCCAGATTGTTCAGGTTCAGGCCGAGAACGTTGGTCATCACAAATTCATTGGTGGTGTCGTTGACTCTGACGCTGCCAAAGCTGCCGTCGATCAAGCTGATGCCGTTGTAGTGGGTGGAGGACGCGATGCGGTCAATCTCGTCGATCAGGGCCACGACTTCGTGGTGGATTTGTTGGCGGTCGGTGTCGCCGAATGTAGCGTTCGCGCTCATGACGGACAGCTCGCGGATTCTTTGCAGTATGTTCTGGGTTTCTTGCAGGCCGCCTTCAGCGGTCTGAATCAGGTTGATGCCCTGGCTGGTGTTCTGCTCAGCCATCGCGAGGCCGCGGATCTGGCCGCGCATACGCTCGGAGATGGACAGGCCGGCGGCGTCGTCCGCGGCGCGGTTGATCCGGAAGCCGGAGCTCAGGCGCTCAAGGTTGCGGGAAAGGCTGCTGTTGTTGATCTGAAGATTTCTATGCGAGTTTAATGCCGGAATGTTGTTTTGTACTACCATGATGATCCTCCTTGTTTTACGCCGCGCCATTTGCGCGGACTTGTTTTTTTACCCGTCCCTGACTTCGCATCCTGCTCGGTCATTTCCGGGGAGCCGTTTTCTGGCGTTTTCCGTGTATGACATTTCTGTCACCCGGTAAGGAGATTGTGAAGCTCCCTCTCGGGGAGCCGGAGACCCTGCGCAAAGTTTCCGGCTCACACGGCTCTGGGTAAAAACCCTTCTTACGCCTACAATAATGTTATCGGGACACTGCGCATAAACTTTAGCCCCTGGTCACAAAAAAAATGAGAAATTTTTCTCGCCCACATTCGCGCGCGAACACACCATCAATAAACGGCCTAAATATTAGTGATTCGCGCATGTTCGGCAGATTATCTCGAAACTTTAGACGGTCACAAAATATAATTGACAATGGACAGTTGACAATGAACAATGATGGTGTCGCTTTGCGACAATTAAAAAAAGCGACAGTCAGCGTTCGATTGACTTCCGCCTTGATTTAAAGTAGAATAAATCAAGACAACTATGATAAAAATCTCATCGCGAAGCGATTCATTAACTGTCAATTGTCCACTGTCAACTGTCAATTGTAAAAAAAGGGGGGTGCTGCCATGTTTCGCAGACTTGCGGCGGGTCTGCTTTGCCTCGCATTGCTTGGCGGATGCGCCCCGATTGATGTGAACATCGAGGATTTGCTCAGGCCGCCATGGATTAACGAGCGGCAGATTCAGGTTCAGCAGGCGCTGTCTACGCACGTCGACCTTGCGCGCATACATTATCAATACCCCCGGGCGGGGGATTACCGCTCCCCCTTTGTGTTCAGCGATATGGACGGGGACGGGCTGATGGAGGCGGTTGTCTTTTTCACCTCAGCCGAAACGCAGGGCGCGGTTCGAATGAAGACCCTGCGCGAAGAGGCAGACGGCAGCTGGCTTCTCATTGATGACCGGGCGGGTTTTGGCGACCGGGTACACATCGTCTGGTTCTCTAACCTGCTCTCGACCGGGTCGCAATCCCTGCTGGTCGGCTGGGAGGATTCGGTCAGCGGGCGGCGGCGGCTGGACGTCTTTTCTTACCAGGGGGGTGAGCTGTCGGTGGTCTATCAAACCGACTACACCATCTTTGACATTGACCACTATAAGATGGACGAGCTTGAACAGATCGCGCTTGTCCGCCAGGACGCCGCGGGGCTGCACCAGCTCCACCTATTGGGCCGCACAGTGGACGGCCGCCTTTCAATTGTAGGCGAAGCCGCACTTTCCACAGACACAAGCGAGGTGGTCAACCTATCCAAAGGGCTGCTCAGGGAAGGGACAAACGGCATCTTTGTAGACGCGCGCCGGCACGATTTTCTGATGTCGACCGAGCTTTTCGCGGTGGCGGACAATTCTTTGGTCATCCTGGCCGCCGACATTGAAATCGACGTGATCAACACCCTTTACCGCCAGACATTCCGGCCTTTCCGGCAGGACGGCTCACTCCTCAGCCGAGATTTGCGCGGGGATGGCCGGGTGGTGATTCCGGTACACTCGCTGGATGACCTGCCCGCCCCCGATATAGAAAGCGAGCTTGACCCGCTGCCGCTCACCCTTTATCTCTCCTACGACTTCGCGGGGCAGCTGCTGGTGACCGATATGGCTGTGGTCAACCCCGAGGCCGGCTACCTCTTCTTTTTCCCCGAAGAGTGGGTGAATCGGGTGAGCGTCTCCCGGCGTCCGGAAATCGGCCAGTGGCGGTTTTACGAAATCGACCCGGTGACCAACCAGCCCGCCGCCGAACTTCTGCGGATTCGGGTACAGCAGATTCGCGGTTACCACAACGACCAAACCGACAACTACATCTTGTTGGCTGAGCGTGGACTGTCTGTCTTTCACGGCTACCTGCCCGCCGGGAACAGCCCGCTCGCTCTAACGCAATCTCAAATGCAAAACAATTTTATGCTGCTTTAGGGTCCGCCTGTCAATCTTTCATTCTTATTGCCAACCACTACCAAGGAGGTTTTGTCATGAAGAGGATACTCATAGCCGAGGACGAAGACGTCATCCGCGATTTTATTGTGATCAACATGCGCCGGGCGGGGTACGAGGTAACCGACGTATCAAACGGCGAGCAGGCGCTCGAAGTCTTTGCCCAAAACGGCGGCAACTTTGACATTGTCCTGCTGGACGTGATGATGCCGGGGATGGACGGCTTTGAGGTCTGCAAGCAGATCCGCGCCACCTCGCCGTCGATCGGGATCATTATGCTGTCCGCCAAAACCCAGGAGATGGACAAGGTCAGCGGGCTGATGCTGGGCGCGGACGACTACATCGCAAAGCCCTTTTCGCCGACAGAACTGCTCGCGCGGGTAGACGCGGTACACCGGCGGGTGAGTATGGCACAAACGATGGTCGCGCCCGGCTCTGAAATCTTTTCAGGGGATTTTGTGCTCAACTCCAAAAGCCGGTCGCTGACCAAAAAAGGCAAGCCGGTCGAGCTGACCCAAATGGAATTCCAGATTATGGAGTTCTTTATCTCACACCCCAACGTAGCTATGGAACGAACTGAAATCCTAGCCCATGTCTGGGGAGAGGATTACTACGGCGACGTCAAAATTGTGGACGTAAACATCCGCCGTCTGAGAATGAAAATCGAAGACGACGCCTCCAAACCCAAGCACATCCTAACCATCTGGGGCTACGGGTACAAGTGGGTGGACTAAGGGCAATTAACAATGTACAATGTACAATTAACAATTGCAGTGTCCGCTACCGCAGACATTATTAAAATAAATCGCGAAGCGATACATGCATTGTTAATTGATAATTGTTAATTAGGAGGGGGTGATCACAATCGCGGTCAAAAAAATAACCCGGCGCTGGTTGTTTAACAGCTTCGGGGTGATTGTGGTCATCATTCTTGTGCTTGAGGTTGCTTTTGCCATTGGGATTCGCGAATACTATTACGCGGCTGTGCAGAATATCCTGACCACACAGGCGGATATCACCAACAGTGTTTTTTCTTCCCACGCCGAAGACGTCACCACCGATTACCGGGCACAGGTGCGCGAGTACGTCGCCCTATTCGCGGCCAAGGACCGGATGGAGATGATGGTGCTCAGCGACGAGTGGGAAGTGCTCTACACATCCAGCGGGTTTCAGCCGGATGAGGCGATCATGTATGACTTTCACGGGCTGGCCGGGGACGGTGAGGGCGTTGTGGTCGGCCAGATCAGCGGCGAGCGGGTGATGGCCGTCACCGTCTTTCTCTCTATCCCGCGGGACGGGGTGGCCGCGCTTCGCTTTTTGGTCTCTATCTCGGCGGTTGACCGGCAGATATTCATCCTGATTGTCGGGGTCGCTTTGCTTGGCCTTGCCATTTTGGCGCTTGTCCTGTTTTCAAGCTCTTACTTTATCTCCTCCATCGTCAAGCCGATCACACAGGTGGGTGAGACCGCCCGAAAAATCGCGGGCGGCGACTTTGATGCCCGGCTTCAGAAAAAAAGCAACGACGAAATCGGTGAATTGTGCGATATCATCAACCATATGGCCGAAGAGCTGGGCGCAGCCGAAACCATGAAGAACGACTTTATCTCATCCGTTTCGCACGAACTTCGCACCCCGCTGACCGCGATTCAGGGCTGGGGCGAAACCATCCTTTCCGACCACGGCGAAGACAAAGAGACGCTGGCCAAGGGGATGAAAGTCATCATCAGCGAAACCGAGCGGCTAAGCTCGATGGTCGAAGAGCTTCTCGACTTTTCGCGGATGCAGAGCGGGCGGCTCAAGCTGATCCTCTCGCGGATTGACGCGATGGCCGAACTGAGCGAAGCGGTGATGATGTACACCGACCGCGCCCGCCGCGAAAGCCTGACCCTTGATTACGACGAGGGCGAGCTGATTGCCCCGGTCTGGGGGGATAAGAACAAGCTGCGTCAGGTTTTTGTCAACGTAATCGACAACGCGGTCAAGTACTCCGACCCGGGTGGCCGGGTTGACGTCACCGCAAAAATAATTGACGAACGCCTGATCATTGAGGTAAAAGACACCGGCATCGGAATCAAGCCGGAAGACCTTGCCCACGTCAAAGACAAGTTTTTCAAAGCCAACTCAACCCGGCGCGGCTCGGGGATCGGGCTGGCCGTGGCTGACGAGATTGTCGCCCGCCATGAGGGAAAACTGGAAGTTGACTCGACCTATAAACACGGCACTTCGGTCACCATCATACTGCCGATCACCCGCCGCCAGGACGATGGGGCAGAAATCAGCTAACCGACATAATATTTCGCTATAACAAAAGCCGGGACGGCAACCGTCCCGGCTTAATTCGCGCCGAGTGCCGTCAGAGGCTCATTATAAGCAGTCTGAACGGCGAACAAAATCCATCGCGAAGCGATGCTTTTACTGTCAACTGTCCACTGTCAATTGTCAACTGACATCACCGCCACATCGCGTAGACATAGCGCTGGCCCGCCTGATTCAGGCCCATATAGTCGGTGCCGGTGGCCGAACCAGCCATCCAGTCGTGTACCCGGAACCCGGTGGCGTGTCCGTCGATCCCGCGCGAATTGCCGCTGTTGGTGACAATCCCGCACCGGCTGATCTGAAAGAGGCCGTTGCTGCCCGTCTCAATCAGTGCCCGCTCGTCGGCAAACACAACCCCGAACCGGGGGCGGAACCCAAGCGCGATCCCCTGAGTCATCGAGCCGTTTCCGGTGTATGTCCCAATCAGCGGCCCGTTGCCACCACCCTCACCCAAAGCGGTCAAAAGCGCCCGGTCACCGGCGGATACATGCACCTCCTGATTGCCCAGATGCCCGTCCAGCCGGGGGTCATTCCCGCCCGCGCCCGACCCGCCCGACTGCAAAGCCGAGATGGCCGTATCCAATATCTCGTTGTCGGCGACAAAATCTTCCCGCATGGGGATATCCGTACCCCGCCACCTGTTCAGCCCCAAAGCGGGCGTTTTTTCACTGCTGGCCATAATATCCACTCCTTATGTCATGTTTCTTCATCCGACCCCGCCGAAAGCAATCTGCGTCCAGCTAAGCTCAAGCGCGTCCAGCTGATCCCAGCTAAGCCGCAAGGCATCCCGCTCGTCCCAGCTCTGCCCATCCATAAACGCCGGTAAATGTGCCGGTAACGCCCGCAGACAAAGCCGCCAGCACTCATCCAGCGAAAGCCCGGGCACAACCCCGGCCGCCGAAACAAATATCCCGGCCGGCCGCTCAAAAATCTGCGGCCGGATCAACCCGCAAGCGGCCAAAGCCTCCTCAACCCCCGCGCGGTCCGGCGGGAACGGGCCCGCTAACCGCCGCAAAATCAGTTCGCGGCGGGCTTCGTCCGAAACGCCTGAGCGCCGCGGCAGCCCGACCGCCGCCTCATGCAGGTCCAGCGCCTCACCGGCTGCCGTCTGTGGATGTGCCCCGGCCGCAAGCGCACACACCGCCCGGTCAAGGATATCCAAAGCCGCGCCATAAGCCGAAAGCTCGCAATCTACCGCGCTGCCCCGCCCAAGCGCGTACAGCCGCAGAGGCGCTAAAATTGCGTACAACTTCCGCAAACTGCTCATCGGGCGCTCACCTCCGGCATCCCGATCACGCCCTCGGCCACCGCAATCTCAGCCGAAGCCAGCAGCCGCCCCCGCACCGCGGCGATGTCGGCGCTCGGGCTGACCAGCCGGACATTCTCAACCCCGGGGATTTCCATAAACAGGCCGGACAGCCGCGCAGCCGCAATCCCCTGCCCGACCTGCTGGGCGGCCATCTGCTCAGCCAGCGCCCGCTCACAGGCGGAAACCACCTCCGACGGGTTGCTGCCATCCAAAACCCGAACGACCGCAGTCACATCAATCGGGTGGATATCCGCCGGTAAAACCCGGATATCCACGCCGATTTCGCGGGTCTGCGCGAGGATCCCGGCCAGCGAACCGGCCAGTGTGTCAGCCTGATAGCCGGGTAAAGCAGCAATGATGACGTCTACGCTGCCAATCCCGCGGGCGGCCGGAACCACCTGCACCGAGCGCACACCGGGATAGCGCAACGCGGCCTCGCGGTAAAACGCGGCGTTAAAACCGGTGGGCGGGTCGGAGATATGCCGCATCAGCCGCCCGCGCAGCGCAAGATCGCTTTCTTCATCCACCCCGCCGGCGAACGGGCTGGGGTTTGTAACCGACGAGATCCCGGGCAGTCCGCTGAGGATTAAGTTTACCGTACCGGCCGGCGCGTTCCCGGCCTCGCCGGGTATTGCCGCGGCCGCCGGGACACTCATCTCCCGCCCGCCCGCGGCCAGCGTAACCGGTTCGGTTGTGCGAAATTGCAAACCCTGCACATCCGCACAGACAATCCCGGCCGGGATGGCAATATCCCCGGCCGCCGGGGTGGTGCGGGAAAACCTGAGCCGTCCGCCGCCCGCCAGCGCCGGTTTGCGGCTGAGCCCCCGCCCGCCGGCCAGCAGGTCAAGCGCCTGACCGGCCGCCCGCTGTGGAAATGTGTTGTCCTCGGCCTTTTTGACCTCAACCCAGAGGGATTCAAGCACGCTGGCCAGCGCACTCATGCGAATCCCAACATCTGAGGCGTCTTCGGGGGTTACCCCGCTCTTTTGGCGGTAAGTTTCCACCATCGCTTCGCGAAAAGCGGCCGCGCTGATCATTTCACTCATATCGCCACCTCCAGCGGGAACGGCCGCCCGCCCACCCGCAGAGATAGAGCAATCGCAAGCGCATCCACTTTCCCGGGAATCGGGCGGCAGGACGCGCTTTCCACCCGCACCCTTTCGGGGAGCAGAGCCTGCTGGGCATAGTGCAAAGCCAGCCGATCCCGTTCCTCACCGGCCATAGACGCGGGCAGGCGGTAAAGCTCACTGCCCAGCGCGGGGTCAGGCGAAAAACTGCCCAACCGCACCCGCAACCGAATAAGCAGCCGCTGTAAAAACGCCTGCCCGCCCCGGATGGTGACCGGGTGGCCGTCTTCGCGGGTCGCGTGGTCATTGTCTTTCAGTAATGTATCCATATGCTCCTCCTTTTCAATTGACAATGGGCAATGCACAATTGACAATTTCGGTATCGCTTCGCGATAATTTAAATAACGTCCGCGAAGCGGACTCTTTCACTGTCAACTGTCAACTGTCAACTGTCCATTGTCAACTGTTATAAAATCCGTCCGTCTCTTGTGATGGTCAGGCCGTTGATGCGCACATCGCCGTTGCGGGTGAGGTGGATGGTCGCGCCGCCCGCCGCGCTTAAGCGCAGCTCGCCCGGCTGTAATCCGGCGGGGGAGGACAGCGTACCCACACATGTATCCCGCCCCTCGATGGGCAGCAGCAGGACATTGTCACCCACCCCGGGCATATACGAGATTCCGCGCGGGGCAAAGATGGGCGCCGCGCGCAAACTGCTCGCCCCAACCACCCCAAAACCCCCGGTGCCCGAAAAACTGACCTGGCCGATCATCCCGCCCTCCTGCCGGGGGGCGGGGTTGCGTATTATTTGCATGTTGATTCTCCCCTTTTTCAGTTGACAGTTGACAGTGAAGGTATCGCTTCGCGATAATTTAAAATAACGTCCGCGAAGCGGACTCCATCACTGTCAACTGTCCATTGTCAATTGTCAACTGCTCAATCGTACAGCACATTGATCAGCGTCAAAGTCGCCCGCTCGCCTTTTTCATCCAGGATAAAAACCGAGCGGTCGACCAGCAGATTGTGGATTCGCGCGTCCGGGTGATCGACCATCACCCGGCGGCCGGGCCTGATCTGGTGGTGGTAACCGGGCAGCTCAACCTCAACCGATTCCATCTCCCGCATACTGCGCCGAATTCGCGAAGCCGCGTCCCACCGCGGGATATTGGCGAACTCCCCGGCCGGGATCAGATAGCGCTCCCGGCGAATCTGCCGGAGCTGATTGTCCGGGTTTTCAACCGAAGCGTGATAGAACCCCTCGTCATCCCGGATAAACACCCGGCTGATCGGGCGGTAGTGGCTGACCGTATGCTCAAACCGCGAGAACGGCCTTTCCTGTCCCCCGATGACCAGGCTCTCGCCCGGCGGCTGCGGGTCAGCGTAGACAAAGTCGCCGATCACATATGGCAGCCGCCCCAGTGTCCGGCGGGTAAAGACCGAAAAGGCGTCCCAAAGGGTCAGCCCCTTGCGGACTGTAAACGTGTCCATTGAGAGATTGGGCGCGATCAGTGCAAACCCGTGGGGTGCGATCAGCCGCCCAAAAACACTGTGCACACTCGGGAACTCTAAAGTCTCGGGCATGGCCTCGTTGTCCAGCAGGATGGCGCCCCGGCTTCTGGCCTCGATGTGCAAAAGCATCCCGCTGCCGGAAAGGGTGAACCGCTGCTCATCCGGCCGGCCGTCAAAGATCATTTCATCCCCGCGAAAAACACGGATCCGCATAAGCTCGGTTGGGCGATGACCGACCGGAAACCGGCCGCTCAGCCCGACGGCCGGAGAATCCAGATCTTGGCGGATTCTCAGAAAGGCCGGGTAGACCTCTTCCTCCCGGCCGGAGAAATTGGTGATAACCGCACGGTAGCGCACACTCACACCCCCGATTCTAAAAAGCGCATCCGATAGCTGATCACCCGGCCATCCCCCGCGCTGTAAAGCTGTGTTCGGCCAACACGGCGACCATAGGGGTAAGCCCCGGTATGGCCAGCATCCCCGGCCGCCCGTCGGCCACCCTGTCCTCAAAGTCGGCGACCAGTGTCGCAGTCTCGGCCGGGGTCGAAGCCACAAAATCCCCGTCACAGCGGATTTGCCTTCGCCGCCCACCCATTCTCTGCACCACTTCACCGTGGCCGGGGCAGAAGAATGTGGCGTGGCGGCCCTGGTTCTCACAGGATATGCCGGCCGGGTTGTGGGGAAAGACAAAGGCGCCAAATTGCATCCGCTCCATCTAATACTCCTCCCCTTGCAGGTCTTGTGCGCGCATCCGGCCCTCCCGCTCAAACGCGCGGATCAGATCGTCCAGCCTTTCGTCCACCGCCGTTTCGGTAACCGGCGGCAGAAAAACTGATTCCTGTTCCATCCGGGGCAGGTCAAGCTGTGCGATTGCCCCATCCTGGACGCCGGAAAACCCATATTGATCGGCCTCACCAGCCGGGAAAGCAACCTCGCGCGCCTCCGGCCGCGGCAACTCCCTGCTGGATGTTTTACGGCCAAACGCTTGCCGGTAAACCTCTCGGTTCCGCGCGACCGCCCCGCGTATGTGCGTCATTCGGCCACCTCCCACTCAGCCGGCTGGGCAAGCTCACTGACCGCGCCTGCCAATTCGGCGATTTGCGTCAGGCTATAGATTTCGAGCAGCTGTGCGGGGCTGTCCGGCCGATCAACCATAGCCGCGTGGATCAGGCAGACGTTTGTGGCAATCGCCAGCGCGTCTTCGGCCTCCAGCCCGCGCGCGAACAGGAAAGGCAGCAGCGTCCGCGCTTTGGCATCGACTTCCAGCTCCTGCCGGGCGGTGAGCGGGCTCAGCTTTGCCGCGCTCATCGAATCACCATCCGCTTGGCGGCGATCAAGGCCACGCCCTCAAGCACCGTACCGCCTAGGCTGGCCGCCTCGTCAATCTCCGACCACTCACAGCCCGAATAGATCACCCGCTCACCCGGCTTTGCGATCACCAGCGCGAAGCCGGAAAGCTCGTAAAAATCAATCCCGTCGCCGGCCGCCTCATCCAACAGCTGAACCCGGCTCAGGTCGATCTGATAAGTAGTTCGCCCGGTGGCCGTACCCACCGGCTCCCGCTGGCCGAACGCCTCGACAGAGCGGCTTTCGCGCCGGGTTCGCGCCCGGTAACTTTGGGCAACAGCCAGCTTTTTGCCATTCACCTCAATCGAGATATCCCCGCTTGTAGAAAATTCAATCATGGTCACATCCCCTTTCTAAACGCGCACAAACGCGGTCAGGCGGATTTGGCTGAGCAGATGCGCAACCTCAAAGCTGATCTCAACCAAACAAACGCCGGGGTCGCCCTTGTCTACCCGGCAGCGCGGGGTCTCGAAGCTTGCGATCACGCCCTCGTCTTTCTTGTCGGCCAGCTCGACCGCCACCTGGTCACGGATTCCCTCGATGGTCGCGCGGCCACGCCCCCGCAGTTTCTGGCGCAGGGTTTCGCGAACCCCGCCCACCACATAGTCAACAATCAACACGGTGTTAAGCGCCCGCAAACTTCCGCCCCCCGCCTGAGTGGGGGAATCTGTGGTCAGCCCGCGAATCAGCTCGACCCGGCCGGCCACCCCCTCAAAGACACAAACCCCCGCCGCCAGCAGCGCCTGAATTTCATCCTCACTCAACTTGTTCACTTCACCCAGCGTAGAGAAATCCATCCCGTTGAAGTTCTGAGTCGGGTTTGACAGACATGCCACGGCCGCCGCCAGCGCACACGCCCCGTAAATGGCTTTTGCCTGGCCGCCATCTTTTGGTGTAACCGCCGGGCAGCTGAGAACCATTCGCCCGCTGCACAATGTGTTCGCAAAATGAATGGCCGCCTGCGGGTTGCCGATCCCGGCGATGGCCACACACGCGCGGGAATCCTCCGCGCTTTGGTGCGCAAAATCCCGCAGCAATGTGAGATCATCAAGCTGAACAAACCCGCTGACAATGGCTTTTATCCCGCCAAATCCGCTCAGCTCGCCCAGCGCGGCGGACATATCGGGTGCCGTGACCAGGCAGACACTGCCCGCCCCGCCGCCAAACATCAGATCAAGACAGCGCAAAGCTGTTGGGCTGCCGCTCAGCATTTCACTCGCCTGCCCGTAACTTTCAAACCGATCTGCCGAAAGCGCCCCGCCCGGCAAAAGCAGGGCAATCCCGCCCCGGCCCCCGCCGTGGTATCCGGATATCTCTATTTGTGCGTAAATACCCGGCCTCAAATTGTCTTTCATCTCTTCCCTCCTCAACTGTCAACGGTCGTAAGCCTAAAGTCGGTAATATTCGGCTCGGGCGCTCTGCCCCGGCCAATGGTCGCCCTGCCTTTCAATGTAGCTCCGGCGGTCAACCGATAACAGCCGGGGATTTCATCCCAAACCAGCGCGTCCCGCCGGATCCTGGTCAGGCCAAGGTTTTGACCGCTCCCGGCCAGCGCCGCGCAGAGCGCTTCGTAAAGCAAATGCAGCGTGTGACCACCCTGTCTTGGCGAGAAGAAATCAAACCGCACGGTGACTTCGGCCCCTGCGCCCTCCTGCTCAAAGCCATTTAAGCTGGCGGGGAACAGCTCAAGCCCGTCAATCGCAAGCAGGATTGCGGGACCGGACAGCGGCAGATGGCTTCCGGCCGGGAAGCCGACCAGCACTTCCATCCCGGCCAGCCCCCGCTCAGCTTGGATAATTTCGGTCAGCGCTTGTTTTAACGCATTTAGCTCCACGGCAGATCATCCCCCTCCCGCTCAAGCAAACCCCAGATGTAAAGCGGCCGGCCGGCCGCTTTCAGAACTTCGACACCAACCACCCGGTAGCTTGCCTCCTGACAGCGCAGGCAGCTGCCCTCTTTGATCTTGGCGGATATTTCACACCAGGACGCGTAAATGGCCGCCCGGCGGCGGCGGTCAATCCCCCACGGCCCCGCTCGCTCGCTTTCCTGTCGTCGAATCGGCTGGATGCTGGCGGTGAACGGCAGCTCATCGCCGCCCTCAATTAACAGGACTTGCCCGCCGATTTTCGCAATGGCCCGCCCGATCTTACGGGCGGGGTCGCCGCCCCTCACAGCTCTTCCTCCCGGATGACGGTCAGCGCCGGAAAGGGCATTAGCAAATCGGCGATTGCCTCTAAAAACCGCTCGCGCCGCGCTCCCCCGCGCTGAGACGGGCCGCCTGTCCGCTCCCGCACCGCAATCTCACCCACCCGGATTTCATCAGCCGACGAAAGTGAGCCGCCCAACTCCAGCCAATCGCCGTAAGCCACCGCCGCCGCCGCAATACAAAGGCGATCCATATTCCGGCCAAAGTCAACATCTCTTTTCAACCGGCTGTGGATAAACCCGGCCGCCGCGTCACAAAAAGGCCGGTAAGCCACCGCGTCTTTACGCGCAAGGCCGGTCATCGTCAAAAAGTGGTCAAACACCCGATCTTTGTCCAACACAGACAAACCCCCTTTTCAATGGACAATGTACAATTGACAATGCACAATGAAGGGATCGCTTCGCGATATTTTTAAATCATGTCGCGAAGCGACACCATAACTGTCCATTGTCAATTGTCAATTGTCAACTGTCATCACTTGCAGTTAAGCACCTTAACCGCGTCCGGGAAGAGTTTTGAGAACCCGCAGATGGATGTGACCGACGCGCGTTCAAGCTGGGTGTCGATCAATTTGTCGTATTCGACCTGCACCCCGCCGGCCGTGACCATTTCCAGCGCGAACTTGCGGTCAAGCGCGATGATCTTGCCCTCCGGCGCGACCGCGGTTTTGATCAGCTTCGCGCCCAAAGGCGTGCCCAGCCCGCCATCGTTCTGAAAACCGACCCCCGCGATCGGGTCACGCAATTCCGGGATAGACAGCACTTTGGCCGCCGTTTGGGGGCTGGCCAGAAGCACGTTCATCTCAAAATCTACAAACTTGCTCCAGAGCGCGAGCAGGTCGGCATAGCTGAGCTGTGCCCCGGCCTGTTCGATCACTTCGGCGGCGTTCCCGCCTGAGCCGGCCAGCACTTCCATCGCGTCTTTTAGCTGTGCTTTGGCGATAAACGCGCCGATCTGCTTGAGCGCTACAGTAAAGACATCCAGACGCTGAAATTTGATGGCCTCGTAGCTGGCGCGCAGCAGCCTGCCCCGCTTTTTGAGGGTGACAAGGTTCTCGTTGAGGGTGATGTTGGTGACCGGAATCTCCTCGCCCTCGCCGATGGTGTGGCCGTAACCCTCGCCGCCCGGGTGCGCCAGGTCGGTGGTGATCGAGCGGTAATCCATACTCGAAATCTCGGTTTTCGCGCTGATGATTTCATCCAATACGCTCTGGTCTTTCGCGCCCGACTCAACCGCGCGGGATACATACTCGGGGAAGAGGGCGGCCGAATCGCCGGTCGAGAAAAACTTGGCGATGTTCGAAGAACCCGCCCCGCTCACTTTGATCCCAAACCGCTTGAGCTGGCGCTGAAAAGCGTCCATCCCGGCCAGCTCGCTTCCGGCGTATCGCTCACTCGGGTCCAGCTTTTCGAGCGCGGCCAAAAATCCGCCGCCGCTCTTGTAAAGGCTCTTGTCAACTCTCACATTTTGATATTGCATGATGTAACCTCCAAAATATTATTTCAGTTGACAGTTGACAGTTACGGTATCGCTGCGCGATGATTTAAATATTGTCCGCTTGCGGACTCCATCACTGTCCACTGTCAATTGTCAACTGTCAACTGCCCTCAGATCACAAACGGATTTTCCGCCTCACGTTGGATGTCCCCGCCCCCCAGCTGCGGGCTTGGCGGAAAAGCTTTGTTGGCCGCTTTGCGCAGGGCGTGGCGCATCTCGCTCAGCTGACAGCTGTCCAGCTTGGCGGCCAGCTGCCCTACCAACGTTGGCGCAAGCTCGGGGATCGCGAACCCGGCCAGCCGGACAACCTCCCCCCGCAAACCGGAAAGGTACGCGTCCCCCGCCTTTGCCTTTTCAGCCAAAGCGGAATACTGCGCTTTGAGCGATATAATCTCCCCGGCAGTCAGGTTCAGTCCCCCACCGCCTTCGAACAGCTTGCACAAGTCATCCACCGGTGCGCGGCCGCCAAGCGCTCCCGCCCGCTTGGTCACCCCCGCCTCTTTCTGCGCGGGCACAGCCACAAAGCTCCACTCATACGCGTCAGTCGGGTTTTCCAACCGGTGATGACAAACACTGTCGTCATACCGCCCGCCTTTGACATGCTCACAAGCCGTGGCCTTGTGGTCGGCCCCGCAAACTGAGCAGACAATCCTTTCGACCGCGCAGCCGACACTGACTTCTTTTTTGATCCCGCCGTCAATCTCAAAGATCAGCTCTTCGTTCTTGGGGGAGCGCAGCATATAAGCATACGCCCGAAGGATGCAATACGGCTCACCCAGCGAATTCAATTTGCCGGTGTCTTCGAGCGCTGCGTCAAAGATGCGCGCGCTTTGGTTTTTCGCTTTGGGGCTGTGGTCAAACACACCGGTCTTGCCGACAAACAAACCGGAAAGCACTTCCAGCGATTCCTTGGGGAACCGCTCAAAGTCCCGATCGATCTCGCTGTCACACAAAATCAGCGAGAAAACAAAGACTTCCTCCCGCTCAAGCGCGCGCCGGGTAAACCGGTTGATCTTCTCCATCTGCACATCCGAAAGCGACGAAGAATCCAAGCTCTTTTCGATCATTAAAAACAACTCCTTTCTTTTCAATGGACAATGCACAATTGACAATTGACAATGAATGTGTCGCTCTGCGACTTATTTTAAATAACGTCCGCGTCAGCGGACACCATCACTGTCAATTGTCCATTGTCAACTGTCAACTGCCTTTCGCTCCAGCGCGGCGGCTTGGGCATTGGTCAAACGTATCCCGGCGGCTTCGACTTCGTCTTGCAGATTGATGTCGTTCCAGACCGGCGCGGTTGTGGCCGTGTGCCCCTCCAGCCGCAGATAGGTGTCGCAAATCCTTGAGAGCACCGGGTCAAGCAGGCGGCGGTAACTTTCCAGCTCGCTGGTCAGGATATCCGCCTGCTGTGCGCTCATCCGCTCGGTGGTCGACCAGGAAAGCCCGAGCATAAACGGCGGAATTCCCAGCTTTGCCACAATTTGCTCCATCATCTGCCGGACAGGGACTTCAGAGGCGATCATCTGGTTGTCCGCCCCGATGACTTTGACGTCCACATCCCCGACCGCCACAAAATCCCGGATCGGGCCGCCTGTCTGCATGGCGTCCCCCCACTCTTTGGCAATCCCGGCCGCGATGTCCCGTGCCTGCGCCTTGTCAATCCGGTCATTTCCCGGCCGGTAGGTCACCGCGTAGCGCAGATTCCCCACCCGGTCAAAATTCTGGCCGATGCTCGCGAAAATCTTCATGAGAATCTCGCTGACAAAAGGCAGACTGCGCAGAATCGGCGCGCCGCGCACCTCACCGGCCGGCGGGTTAAGCGGGGTAAAAAGCACAAGCGCCGGATAGCGAACCGGGGTCAGCTTCATGTCGGCGAGGGTGCAAAGCTCGGCGTCCAGCGGGGTTCCCCCCCGCCGGATATGCACATCGCGCAGACGGGCGTTGTAAAGGGCAAATATCCCCTCGCCATCCGCGGTGGGAACAATCTCACCCACCGCGTTGCCGTAAGCGAGCAAACTGTGCAGATAAACATTCACAAACGCGTGCAGCCCCTGCGAAGCCGGCCCAACCCGGACACCGGTTACAAACCGGTCCAACTTTTTCTGCAAAACAGGATCAGAACAAACCATCTCAAAACTGCCGGTTAGTCGGACAATCTTATCCAGCGCCGCGTCGATGATGGGGATCGCCTCCCGCATAGCGTCCAACAGCCCGATATCCGGCGGTGCCAGCGGCGTGTAGTTCATCCATCCGCCAAACGGGTGTGCATCTGCGCGCCCCGTCTGCACACTGAGGGATTTTCGCTCATCTCCGCGCAGGCCGAATATGTCTTTTAGTCCCAAATAATCACACCTTTCTGTGTTTCAGTTGAGGGAGAATCAGGAGGTCTCTAGTTTGGATTTTCTTGCGTTTCGGGCTTTAAGGGCTTGTCGGTATCCCCGATGTCCTTGCCTTTCGGACTTAAGGGCTTTTATCGGAATCTCCGATGTACTTCACTTTGGCTGTGCGGGGCTTGGATGTGTCTTCGATGTCCTTGCCTTTCGGACTTGCGAACTTGCCAGCATCTCCGATGCCCTTGCCTTTCGACCGTTTAGGACTTCAATGTGTCTTCGATGTCCTTGTCTTTCGGACTTTAAGGACTTTTATCGGTATCTCCGATGGAATAAGAATGGGCGCTACCCGCCCCATACCCCGGGGTTACTTTGGCCCCGGCCCCAAAGTAACCAAAACGCCGCTTAAGGGGGGCGGCACCCTGTGCCTTATCCCCCTTAAG
>WRBI01000050.1 GCA_009784625.1 Oscillospiraceae bacterium
ACGAAGATTGGCAAGGCACTTTTTGCTGATAATGGTGCGGGTACATTAAAACGTGCGGTTTAACATTTGTAGCTGGATTTGTAGACAGGGTACTTTTCAGCTGCAAAAGGCAAAAGAAAAAACTGCAATAAACCTGATGGTTAAGCGGTTTTTCTATGGTAGGCCAAATCGACCCAAAAACGAACCTAATCATTTCAGCAGATGGGGTTGCAATAGAAACGGAAAGCTGAACACACCAAGTTGGCCACCGAAAAACAAACGCTCAACCAAGCGTACTAGGGTGTGTTGACATAAAGCTGAACGCCCGTGTTTTGGTGAATTTTGAGCCTTTCTTCGTTGTCGTTCGTTGGAATACATACAGTATTCCTTCCTCCTCCGCCTTGAAATGCTCGAAAATTCACTCAAAATCCGTGCATTCCCATTTGTGTCAACACGCCCTAATGAAAGAGGTCGTTTCGGGTTCAACGATTGTACTTGACAATGCATCTTTTCACAGAAAGTGCAAACTTCGAGAAATCGCTGCTTTCTATGATTGCAATGTTTTATTCTTGCCGCCGTATTCGCTGGATTTGAACCCTATTGAAAAATGCTGGGCTTGGCTTAAACGAAAACTACGCGAAATCTTGCATTGTTTCCATTGCTTGGATGATGCCATATCGTGCCTTTTTATAGTTCGGTGGCTATAAAACAGAGCCTCTTGAGGAAAGCTAATCAAGAGGTGAGAGAATGGAAAATTACAGGAAGACGTCGCACAGCACGTATGACATAAAGTACCATTTGGTATGGATAACAAAATACCGCAAGCCAGCGATAACGGGTCAAATAGCGAGCAGGGCAAGAGAACTAATAAAGCAAGTATGTCGAGAGAATGATACGGAAATATTGGCAGGACACGTATCAAAAGACCACATACATCTGCTTGCCTCGTCACCGCCCCACTTGTCAGTTAGCAAGTTAGTGCAGTATATAAAAGGCTATAGCTCAAGAAAACTGCAAATGGAGTACAAAGAGATAAACAAACAGTTTTGGAGGCAACACCTCTGGGCGAGAGGTTACTTTGCGGCGAGTAGCGGAATGTAACTGATGAGGTTATAACAGAGTATATCAGAAGTCAAGATATAGCTGAACATCAAAAGGGAGATAACTTTACGATTGCTGAACTTTACGCGGCTTTAGCCGCTAGTTGAACCCACCGCCTTTAGGCAGTGGTGGTTCAGTTGCCTTAAATCTGCATTTTTACTTTGCCGTTAACAATACACCAAGCGACAGATGCAGATCATTATGGTACGTGTATTGTGTGCGCCCGCTTTGGGCAGTATCGACAACATTTGCCAGCAGATTTTTACATAAATCACATATAAAAATGACTTGACACGCAAAAATTTTTATAGTAATATTACAATACTGTAATATGCGATGATATATCACAATATATCACAAACAAATAAATGCGCCCCTGCGCACGTTACATTATGAAATAGATATGTATGTTTATACGAAAGTTAGCACAGATTTTGCCGATTCCGGCAGTTAGGGAGTTTACATGGAAGAAAACACAAGCAAGAGCGAAAACCTGCGTGAAAGAGCTTACAACACAATCAAAGAAATGATTTTGACCGGCAAGCTGGCCCCTGGTGAGATGGTAAACGAAAAGATGCTCATGGAAGCGCTGGGCATTGGCAGAACCCCGGTGCGTGAGGCCATCGGCGTTTTGACATTCGAAAAGATTACAAGCATTGTTCCGCGAAAGGGAACCTATGTAAGCCGAATCACCCTTGAAGACATCGACAACCTGTACCAGGTGCGCGATTGTTTCGAGCCGTTTATCGTCGAGATCGCCACTCCCAAGATTTCTAAGGACATACTCATCTGGTTTAAAGAAAACTTCGAAGCCGAGGCGAGCAAGAGCCCCGAGGGAATGGCGTCGGTTGACGGCCAGTTCCACCGCTATATTGCTAGTGCCACAAACAACCCCTATATCGTGCAAATGTTTGAGCCCATCCACTTTCAGAACGAGCGCTTGCGCCATATGTCCACCCGGTTTTTGGGCACGATGGAAGATGTTTTGAGCGGCCACCTGGTCATCATCGAGCGAATGTTAACCCGGGATGCGCAAGGGGCGGCTCATGCAATGCGCGAACACTTAGCTTTTTCACGCAAAGTATCAATGAGCCTTGATCTTGGCGACATCAAGCTTTTTTAAAAGGTTATGTATTGCGCGTTATTTAATTGAATACCCGTTGATTTACGCGAATACTTAATTCTTAAAAACTGCACACAACGCATACCCAATTTTACATCAAGGAGGACAATTGCATGTACAAACGATTTAGGCATATCACGGTGTCAATGCTCGTAATTCTCGCACTGGTTCTGAGCGCCTGCGCAGATGGCGGCGGGGGCACAGCACCCGAACAACCCGCAGGCGGAGGGGACACAGCAAGCGGCACAGCACCCCCCGATGCCGGGCTGGAAGGCGAACCCATCCTGATTGGGGCAATCGCGCCGATTACCGGTGCAAACAGCTTGGTCGGCCAGTACATAGTCAACGGAACCACCTTGGCGGTTGAAGAAATCAACGCCACCGGCGGCATTCTTGGCAGACCGGTCGAAATTGTTTGGGGCGATGAAGTTGACAGCCTGCAAACTTCTGTAAACGCCGCAACCATGCTTCTTGCCAACGACAACCTGACCGCGATTGTCGGCTCGCTCTACTCGCAGTTCGCCATTGCGGCCATGCCCCAAGTGCTTGAGACCGAGATCCCCTTCTTTGTGAGCGGGTCTTCTTCCGGTGTTTCCAACGAAGGGAACCCCTGGGTTTGGCAGGTTCGCCCGATCGACACATTCCAGGGCCTTGCGCTGGCTGATTTTGCCGTCAACACACTCGGTGTGCAAAACCCGGCCATCATGCACTCAACCATAAGCACCTTCGCCTCGCTGGCCGACCAGGTTGTCGATGCCTTTGAGGGGCAGGGCGTTACCATCACGAACAGCAATATGTTCGGCTTCCCCGAAGAGGAAACCAACTATGCCCCTTACTTCGCTCAAATTCTTGACGGCGACTTTGACGCCATCATCGCGCTGGCAAACCAAATGCCCGCCGCCCTGATCATGCAGCAAGCGGAAATTTCGGGTGTTGACCCCAACGCCATTCACACCATCGGCTCCACTTCTTTTGGCTCGAACGTGGCCATCACCAACGCTGGTCCGGCTTCCAACTACTGGTATTCGATCGTTGACTGGGTGCCCGGTGGAACCACCGAAGCCGGTGCAAGGTTTGAGGCAGCTTACCAGGCCCGCTTTGGCGAGCCCTCCGACCTGCCATCAGTCACGTTCTACGATGCCCTTATGTTGATTCGCGAAGCCGCCGAGATTGCCGGTTCCCTCGAGCGGGCGGCCATCAACGAGGCCCTTCGGGAGATCAGAAGCTTCCCGGGCGCGATCTCTACCTTCAGCTACTTCCCTGATCAGGTTTTCGCGACCTCCCTGGGCATTACCCGCAATATGAACGAAGAGATTACCATGATCGGCAGCGTCCAGTTCCGCGAACCTTAAGAACCTGTCCTCATAGCTCAAACCGCTGTTTCAGCGAATCTTTTCCCGCCACGCCGCGTTAGTTTTTCTTGGAATACACAGAGTATTCCGGCAAAAAATTGCCTTGCTTGGCGAAAAGATCTTCGCCGATCCGACATTTCTCACTTTATGAAGACGGGTTCAAAAACAAGATATGCGGGGCTGGGTTGCCCGGCTCCGCATCCCCATTAACCATAGAGGTGAAAGGGTGAAAACGTGAGCTTTACACTATTTGGTACATTGTTCATCAACGGCTTGTCCATGGGCGTTATCTATGCGATGATGGCCATGGGTCTGATTTTGCTCATTCGCGCCGTCGGCATATTGAACTTCGCTCAAGGCGAATTGTTTATGTTCGGCGCTTATATTTCGGCGGCTCTTGTTTTGGATTTTCATCTTCCGCTCCCGATCATGATTCCCGCTGCGATGGTCTGCTTTGCGGTGGTGGGGCTGGTCTTCATGTTTACGATTTACTGGCCGCTGCGCAAAGCCAGCTACGCGGCCACGACCATCATCGCAACTATGGGGGCGGCCATTGTTCTTCGGGAACTGGCAGTGCTGATCTGGGGCCCGCTTCCCCGCTCGATGCCCCCTCTGGTCGTCGACGAAGGCCGGCCGGCCATTCTCCATCTGGGGGACGTTCCTCTGCAATGGCAGAATGTTCTGATCATCGTCATCGGCGTTTTGCTGATGTATCTAATCTATCTGCTCTTTGAAAAACTGTATGTGGGCAAGATGATGCAGGCGGCTTGTCAAAATTCTTATGCCGCCAATCTCTTGGGTGTGCCGACCATCTTAACCATTGCGGCGACTTATGTCATCGTTTCGATTCTGGTGTCGGTGGGTGGTTATCTGGTCGCGCCGATCTTTATGGTTCGAAACACCTTGGGCGTCTTGCAACTGCGCGCTTTTGCCGGTGTTGTAATCGGCGGATTCGGCAACATCAAGGGAGCGATCATCGGCTCTTTGATTGTCGGGCTGATCGAAGTGTTCAGCACCCTGCATTTTTCTGCTTACCGGGATGTAACCGTATTCCTCACCCTTATCCTCTTCCTGCTTCTTCGGCCTCAGGGCCTGTTTGGCGAGAAGATCAAAGATAAGGCATAAAGGGGTGGCCTGATGAAATTTAAGAATCTGATTGGTGCCGGGCTGATCTGCGCGATAATCCTCATTGTTCCACAGTTTTTGCACGGCTACCCGATGACCGTTGTCAACGTTGCACTTCTGTTTGCCATCACATCCTATGGGATTTCGGTTATGCTTGGGATGGGCGGCCAGCTCAGCTTTGCGGCGGTGACCTTTATGGGGCTGGGCGCGTATTTTGTTGCCAACACAACCACCGGGCGGCTGGGGATTACCATTCCCACCATGCTGGCTCTTGTGCTTACCCCCATTGTTTTTGCGGGAGTGGCCTTTCTGGTCGGGCTGGTTCTGCTCAAACTGAAAGGGACGTACTTTACTTTTGCGACCATCGCCCTTGTGCAGGTGGCTTTTACGTTCTTCAACAATTACAGCCCCCTGTTCGGCGGGCCGGACGGCATTTCGGGAATCCCGACGCTTACCTTTTTCGACCACAGCTTTAGAAGCTCGGGTTCAAGCAACGAGTGGTTTTACTTTATCTCGATCAGTGTGGTTTTGGTCGCCATTGTGGTCGAGCGCATCCGCCGCAGCCAACTTGGGCGCGCGCTCGCTTCTATTCGAGACAACGAGACCGCCGCCCTCACTTTCGGCATCAACACGTACCTGACCAAGGTGATCGCCTTTAGCATCGCAGGCGCGTTCGCGTCCTTTTCCGGGGCGCTGTGGGTTATGCACGGCCGGTTTGTCGGCGCCGACATGTTCAACTTTCTCAATGCGGCGCAGTTCATCATCATGGCTATGCTCGGCGGGGTAAACAGCACAGTCGGCATTGTCATCGGCGCCCTGCTTGTCACCGGACTGCCTGAACTTTTCCGGGCTTTTCAAGGGTATATGCAGCTCTTTTGGGGCGTTGCGATCATCGCGCTGATGGTCTTTATGCCCACCGGGCTTGCCGGAATTAAAGATATGATCGTAGAGAAAATCCGCAAATATAAGGTGTGCGCAAGCAGGCGGGAGGGGGATGCGGATGCAACCGATTCTTAGGCTGGAGGGCATTTGCAAGCAATTTGGCGGTGTTACGGCGGCCAAGGATATCACATTCTCGATGACGCCCGGCCAGGTGCACGGCCTGATTGGGCCGAACGGCGCGGGCAAATCCACCCTGATGAACATCATCAGCGGCATTTACGAACCCGACTGGGGCAGCATCTACCTCAACGAGCAGGAAATCACCAAGATTCCCGCTTATACCCGGGCGCGCATGGGCATTGGGCGAACCTTCCAGACCCCCCGCTTCTTGCAGCGCTCAAACATTCGCGACAACCTTCTGATCGGAACCGACCTTGCCGACCAGACCGGCTTTCTTAAGGGATTCTTCGGCAAGAAGGGGCGCCCTTTCGACGATGAGCTGGCCGAGCTTATGGAGGTTGCCAAGTTTACTTTTGACTGGAACGACAACGTAAATTCATTGCCCTTCGGCAAGCGAAAACTGCTCGAGATTGTGCGCTCGATGCTCGGCCACCCCAAAGTTATGCTGGTGGACGAACCGGCGGCCGGCCTGAACAACAAAGAAATTGAGCACGCGATGGATCTTTTAAACCTCGCCGCGCAAAAGCGGGGGATCGGCGTTCTGCTCATCGAGCATTCCATGGATATGATCATGGATATTTGCAGCGACATTGTGGTCATCAACTTTGGGCAGGTAATCGGGATGGGCGGCCCGAAAGAGATTTCGCAAAACAAAGCGGTCATCGACGCCTATCTGGGAGGTGACGACCTTGCTTAAAATAACCGATCTACACGCCTACTATGGCTCGATTGAAGCCCTCAAGGGAATCAATCTGGAAGTGGCCGAGGGCAAAATCACCTGCCTGATCGGCTCGAACGGCGCGGGCAAGACAACCCTTCTCAAGAGCATTTCGGGTTGCGTTGACTGCAAGGGCTCGATCAAATATGGAGAAGAGGCCGAGCTGATCGGCATGTCACCCCAAAAGGTGGCTCGACAAAGCATCACCCATGTGCCCGAAGGGCGGCTGATCTTCCCCGGGCTGAGCGTCTATGAAAACCTTGAAGTGGGAACCATCACTTGGCACGGCTTTTTTGGCCGCAAGCCTTACGATGTTGAAATCGAAGAGGTGTTCAGTCTGTTCCCCCGCCTGCGGGAGAGGGAAAAGCAGCTGGGTTGGAGTCTTTCGGGCGGCGAACAGCAGATGCTGGCCATCGGCCGGGCGCTCATGTCCCGCCCCAAGGTGTTGATGCTGGACGAACCCTCGATGGGTCTTGCCCCGTTGATCATCGCCGAACTGTTTGAGAAGATCATTGAGATCAACAAACTTGGCATCACCATTCTGCTCGTCGAACAAAACGCACGGCTGGCTATGCGGGTGTCCGACTACACTTACGTCATCGACCAGGGGAACATCAACATTCATGGTCCTTCGGCCGAAGTGCGCGAAAACCCCAATGTCATAAAGACCTATCTGGGCAAGTTCGCAAAAAGTAAATTCTAAGTTGAGGGGTGCGGCCATGCATGGCTTTGGGATGGACGACAAGATTGCCGTCATAACAGGGGCGGCGCAGGGAATCGGAAGGGCGATTGCCCAAGCGTTTGCCGAAAGCGGCGCACTGCCTGTTGTTGTGGACATAAACGAAAGCGCGGCCAAAAACGCGGCCGAAGAACTCTCGGCGACAACCGGCAAGGAACCCGCTTGGTATGCCGCCGATTTGACCGATGTGGCGGCGGTAAAACAGATGGTCGGCGACATTGTAAAACAACACGGTCAAGTCGACGTGCTCGTAAACAATGCCGGCATTTTGGACAATTCCCTGATCGAAGAGCTTGACGAAGACCATTGGGACAAAGTGATCGACTGCAACTTAAAGTCGGCGTTCTTCTGCTCTAAGTATGTTTACGAGCACATGAAGGCGGCGGGCAAAGGCCATATTGTGAATGTGGCTTCGGTGGCCGGGCGGATGGGCGGCCACAGTGTGGGCTGTGCTTACGCGGCTTCCAAAGGCGGAATGATCGGGCTGACCATGAATTTTGCGCGAAAGGCAGCGCCCTTTGGCGTCTGTGTAAACGCCATCGCCCCCGGCACGGTCGAGAGCGGGATGGCCCTTGACTTTACCCCCGAACAAACCGAGCGACTTCACGCGGCAATCCCTACCCGCCGCTTTGGCAAGCTTTCGGAAATCGCAAGCGCTACTTTGTTCTTGGGTTCGGACGCGTCCTCTTATATGTGTGGCGCGGTGTTGGATGTCAACGGCGGAATGCATATGGGTTAAGGAGGAAAACATGAGCAAGCAAAACTATCTCGCGTGGATGGCGGAAAACACCGCCACGCAGTGGACAAACGATTCGGCCATTCTCTCGCAGTTG
This sequence comes from Oscillospiraceae bacterium, assembly GCA_009784625.1. Classification (GTDB taxonomy): domain Bacteria; phylum Bacillota; class Clostridia; order Oscillospirales; family Ruminococcaceae; genus WRAV01. The sequence continues at coordinate 8,033 of WRBI01000050.1, forward strand.
GAACACGCTATTGAAAACGGCGCGGTGGGCACGACCACCAATCCCCCCCTCTCTTACGAGGGGCTGACCGTGGACGCCCACCTGTACGAAAAAGATCTTGCCGCCCTTCGCAGAGACTGTTCGGACGATGAGTTTGCCGAAGAGGCAATGGGCTTGGTGGTAAAAAATCTCTCCCGCAAACTGATGCCCATGCACGAGGCCAGAGGCGGGCATTTCGGGTGTGTGCGCGCCCAGCTCCAGCCGGGTCTGCACGACGATGCAGGAGCCATGCTGGCCATGGGCAAGCGCTTTGCCGCGTGGGGCAAAAACGTCATGGTGAAGGTTCCCGGCACACAGGCAGGCATTTGGGTGATGGAAGAACTCGCCGCCCTTGGAATTCCGACCAACCCCACTGTGCTTTGTTCGGTCTCACAGATTGTTGCCTCGGCCGAAGCTTACGAGCGGGGATACGACCGGGCGCTCAAAGCGGGCATCACCCCCGCATGGACGACCGAGGCGCTGGTAATGGGTCGGCTGCAAGATTATTTGAGCAACTTAAACACCGAGCGAAACGCGGGCGTTGCGGTATCCGACCTTGCGTGGGCGGCGATCGAAATGGTCAAGCGCACCTACCACATCTTTCAGAAAAAGGGATACAAAACGATCATGCAGGGGGCGGCTTTCCGTTGCGCCATGCATGTAGAACAAATGGTGGGCGGCCCCTTTTGCTCGACCATACACCCAAGCATTCAAACGCTTGTCAGAGATGCCGATGCGCTGGGCGAAATGCGCCGACAAAGCTGCATCGAAGAGCCCGTTGATCCGGCAATCATCGACCGGGTGGCCAAAGCATTCCCCGAAGTATGGAAAGCGCTCGAGCCGGACGCCCTTGCGCCGGACGAGTTTGCCGACTTTGGCCCGGTAAAAATGACGCTTGAGAACTTTGACACAAACGGCTGGCAAAAGCTGATCTCGCTCAAAGGAGGGTAAAGATGCAAGCACTCGTCAAGTATGCGCCCGGGCCGGGCAATATGGAGATTCGGGAAGTTCCCGAGCCGTCTCCGGGGGCCGGTCAGATCAAAATCAAGGTGGGCCACGCAGGTATCTGCGGGTCGGACATCCATATTTACCACAGCGATATCGCGATTCCCGTTCGGCCGCCGGTTACGGTAGGGCACGAGTTTTCGGGCGTTATCACCCAGTTGGGCGAAGGGGTTGAGGGCTTTTGTGTGGGGGATCGGGTCGTCTCACAGACGGCGTTTTCCTTTTGTGAAACATGTGTCTATTGCCGAACCGGTTACTACAACCTTTGCCCCAGCCGACGGACACTGGGTTATTGGTACGACGGCATTTTTGCGCCCTATACAGTGGTTCCGGCCGATCGCGTCTTAAAAATTCCAGATGGCGTTTCAGATGTTTCGGCAGCCATGAGCGAGCCGCTGGCCTGCGTTTGCCATGCGGTTTACGACCTTTGCCGGATTGTGCCGGGTGATCTTGTGCTCGTTACGGGATCGGGCGCGGTCGGGATCATGGCCATGCAGGTGGCCAAGGCCCACGGTGCCGCGGTGATCATAACCGGAACCAATGCTGACGAACCGCGCCTTGCGCCCGCAAAGCAGTTGGGCGCGGATCTGACGGTAAACATCGAGCGCGAAAACCTTGCGGAAATCATAACTGACCACACAGCCGGGAACGGCGCGGACGTTGTTCTCGAATGTTCGGGGGCGGCTCCGGCCATCGACGGTGCGCTTAACCTGATCAAGCGGCAGGGTTACTTTACCCAAATCGGGCTGCCCGGCACGAAGATCGAATTTGACATCGCGAAGATTTGCTTCAAAGAGATTAGGTTTACCGGCTCTTTGGGGTCGATCAGAAGCAGCTGGGAGCAATCCCTCACTTTGCAGGCAATGGGGACGGTCAATCTTGCGCCGCTGGCCGACACCCACCTCCCCCTTAGGGAGTGGAAGGAAGCATTCAGGCGGTTCGAAGCCAAGGAAGGCTGCAAAGTCTTTCTTGATCCACAGGGGTAAGGAGTGATAAGTATGCAGGCAATTGCCCAAACCAAGCTGGATGCCCTGAACGCACAGTGCGCCCAAATGCGCATTGATCTCATCCGTCTGCTCCACAAGTTGCAGACCGGGCATCCGGGCGGCTCGCTCTCGGCTTGTGAGATTCTCAGTGCGCTTTATTTTGAAATGGCCAAAGTAGACCAGGCCAACCCCAAATGGCCGGAACGGGACCGCATCATCCTCACAAAAGGGCACGCGGCGCCCATGCTTTATATGATTCTGGCCAAAAGGGGCTTCTTTCCCGAAGCTGATATGGATACTCTGCGCCAATTGGGCTCTCATCTGCAAGGCCACCCATGCGCCAAAACGACGCCGGGGGTCGAGCTTTCCACCGGTCCGCTGGGAATTGGCGTTTCAGCTGCGGTGGGGATGGCCATGGCTCTTCGCTTAGACAAAAACCCCGCCACCGTTTATGCCGTGATGGGCGACGGTGAAATCAACGAGGGCACCGTTTGGGAAGCTTGCATGAGCGCATCCAAATTTAAGCTGGATAATCTGGTGGCAATCGTTGACCTGAACGGCGTTCAGCTGGACGGTCGATGCGAAGAGATCATGCCAATGGATGATGTGCCAGCCAAGTTTGGTGCCTTTGGCTTTGAAGTGTTTAGGTGCGACGGGCACGACATTGCCGATCTTTGCAAAACAATCGGGCAGGCAAAAGCGGTGAGCGGCAAGCCGTCCGTCATTTTGGCCAGGACCGTAAAAGGCAAAGGTGTTTCGTTTATGGAAGGGCAGAGCGCCTGGCACGGCGCCCCCATCGGCAGACCGGAATTTGAACAGGCGATGAAAGACTTAGGGGGTGAGCCGGATGTCTAAAACCATTCGTGAGGCGTATGGCGAAAGCTTGCTCAAATATGGGAAGGACGACCCCCGGGTCGTTGTTCTGGACGCGGATGTTTCTACCTCCACGCGCTCGCTGGTCTTTGCCAAGGGCTGCCCTGAACGGTTCTTTAACATGGGCATCGCCGAAGCAAACATGGTCGGCGCGGCTGGCGGCATGGCCGCTTGCGGCAAGATCGTTTTTGTCAACTCTTTTGCTGTCTTTCTTTCCACCCTGGGGCTGCTCAGCGCGCGGGCCTTCGGCTCTTACTCCGGCCTGAATCTGAAGTTCATGGGTGCTTACGGTGGTCTTTCGGACGCTTACGACGGCCCGTCCCACCATTCGGTAGAAGACTTGGCCATCATGCGCGCGCTGCCCCATTTCAAGGTTTTTGTGGCCACCGACGAGCATCAGGTCGACTGGCTGGTCAAAACCGCGATAGACACCGATGGGCCGGTCTACATCCGCCTTTCGCGTGATTCGCTGCCCGAAGTGTACAGCAAGGACACAAAGTTTGAAATCGGGAAGGGCCAGATCTTGCGGGAGGGCAAAGATTTAACCATACTTGCCTGCGGGGTGATGGTCGGCCAGGCGCTCAAAGCTGGCGAAATGCTGGCGGCGCAGGGCATTTCTGCCCGCGTGGTGGATCTGTTTACCATCAAGCCCATCGACCGCCCGCTCATCCTTGAAAGCGCCGAGAAGACCGGGTTGATGGTTAGCGCCGAAGAGCACAGTGTGATCGGCGGATTGGGCGGCGCGGTGGCCGAAGTTCTCGCAAAAGCGGGCAGCCCGGCAAAGCTTGCCTGCGTTGGACTGGAAGACACCCACGCCGAAACGGGCGCTTACCCGCAACTGCTCAAAAAATATAAACTCGACGCCGATGCGATTGTCGCACAGGCACTGGGCGGGTTGCAAAAATGATACAAGCCACGATGAACGGGCCGTTTTCGGTTACTGTGGGCGAAGCGGAAGTTCCCTCCATATCCGGGGCGGAAGTGCTGCTGCGGATAAAACGGGTGGGCGTTTGCGGATCCGACATGCAGATGTACCACGGCAAGCACAAATACGCGACTTTTCCGGTGGTCATCGGTCACGAGGCCTGCGGTGTAATCGAAGAGATCGGGGCGGATGTGAAAGGTTTTGTCCCCGGCGACAAAGTTGCGGTGCAGCCCCAGCTAGTTTGCGGCAGCTGTTATCCCTGCTTGATCGGGCGGATGAACGTTTGCGAAAACTTGAAAGTCAGGGGCGTTCACGCCGATGGTTTCGCCGCCGAGTTTGTGGCGATCAGCCCCGGCATGTTGCATCTCTGCCCAAACGAGATGCCTTTTGACCAGATAGTGTTGGCTGAACCGGTGGCGGTGGGCGTTGGTTGTGTCAGGCGCGGGGCCTACAAAAATGCAAACATTGCGGTTTTAGGAGCTGGAATCATCGGCAACCTGATCGCGCAAACCGCGCAACAGATGAGCGGCAGGCCGGTGTTGATCGCCGACATACAGCAACAGCGCCTGGATCTGGCCGCCGAATGTGGCATTGCGCACACGGTAAACCTTGCAAAAACTCCCCTCAAAGACGCGGTCTCAGAGGTTTTCGGCAGTCGCAAGGCGGATATTATCATCGACGCGGCCGCCACCAGAGGCAGCTTTCAGGACGCCATCGCCGCCGCGCGGCCCAGCTCTGAGGTTGTGATTACCGGCAACTATAAAGAAGAGATGCAGCTCGAAGTGCCGCTGATTCAGCGGCGGGAAGTCAACCTGATCGGCCATATGATGTACACACCGGCCGATTTCGCTCGAGCGATTGAGAGCCTCGCTTCGGGGTCGATTAAGACTGGCGCTTTGGTCACCGGGCGCTTTCCCCTGCGCGAGATGGCACAAGCAATCGAATATGTCCACGACAACCCCGCAAGTGTCATGAAGGTGATCATGGAAGTTTAACAGCCAACCATAGCTGACGAACTTGAAAAGTGCCCAAGGCATTGCGAGGATTTTTTCGCCAGGCAAGGCGGAGGACGCAATTGGGCTGACGCCCTACAAGGACGACAACGCAGCATGGTGGAAAAAAGACCGCAAAGACTGGGTAATTTTTAAGTTCGTTAGTTATATATAAAGAAAGGGAGCGTGAAACGCCGTGAGAGAATCCATCCACAAGTATTTCAAAGTCGGGCTGATTGCATTTATGGCCTATCCCTCTATGATCAAAGGGGAGGACCCCAACGCCCTTGAGAGCCTGAAAAAGATCGCGTATGACGATTACTTTGATGCGGTCGAACTTTCCTGGATCAAGGACGCAAACATCCGCAAGGAGGCCGCCAAACTGTTTGAAACCGCCCACATGAGCGTGTGTTACGGCGCCCAGCCCCGCCTGCTGACCACCGGGCTCAACCCCAACCACATTGACGAGGCCGAGCGCAAAAAAGCCGAAGCCACCCTGATGGAAGCCATTGACGAAGCCTGCGAGCTTGGCTCGAAGGGCATAGCATTCCTTTCCGGTAAGTGGGAGCAAGCCACCCGTGACCAGGCTTATCAGCAGCTTCTTACAACCACCCGCAACCTTTGCGCTTACGCGAAAACCAAGGATATGATCGTTGAGCTTGAGGTGTTTGATTACGACATCGACAAAGCCGCCCTGATCGGGCCCGCCCCCTACGCGGCACAGTTCGCCGCCGACATGCGCATGACCTGCGACAACTTTGGCCTGATGATCGACCTTTCCCACATTCCCATGACCTACGAGACCTCTGAGTTTGTGGTGCGCCTTCTTCGTCCCTACCTCACCCATCTACACATCGGCAACACCGTTTGCCGGGATAAGAACGCCGAAGGTTACGGGGATTTGCACCAGCGGTTCGGGTTCCCGGGCGGTTCCAACGACACCGCCGAGGTGCTCGACTTCCTGCGGGTGCTCAAAAACGAGGGTCTCTTCAAAGCGGATGACCCGATGGTTCTTTCTTTCGAAGTAAAACCCTGGCAGGACGAAGACCCTGATGCCGTTGTGGCCAACGCAAAGCGTGTACTCAACCGCGCATGGGCGCTTTTGGAAGATTAAACGATTAGGAGAGTTGCAGCATGAAGATTGTCATTCTGGACGGTTACACAGAAAACCCCGGCGACCTCAGCTGGAAGGGGATAGAAGCTTTTGGCGAGTTAACCGTTTATGATCGCACCCCACTTCACGATGAGGCCGAGATCCTCAAGCGAATCGGCGACGCCGAGGTTGTTTACACCAACAAAACGCCGCTGACTAAATCAGTCATCGAAAAGTCGCCAGCCATCAAGTTCATCGGCGTTCTGGCCACCGGCTACAATGTGGTGGACGTTGATGCGGCAAAGGGCAGAGGGATTCCCGTCTGCAATGTGCCGGCCTATGGCACCGACGCGGTCGGTCAGTTCGCCATCGCCCTGCTGCTCGAAATCTGCAATCGGGTCGGCCACCATGCCGACGCAGTCAGCAAAGGCCGGTGGGAAAGTTGCCCCGACTTCTGTTTCTGGGATTTCCCCTTAATTGAGCTTGCAGGCAAGACGATCGGTCTGATCGGCTTTGGCAGAATCGGCCAGGTGACCGGCCGGATTGCAAAGGCAATGGGGATGGAAGTCATCGCCCACGACGAAGTGCAGACCGATTCGGGCAAAGAGATTGCAAAGTATGTCTCGCTTGAAGAGCTGCTTGCAAAATCGGACGTCATCTCGTTGCACTGCCCACTATTCCCGGCCACGCAGGGGATTGTCAGCAAAGACAACATCGCCCAAATGAAGGATGGCGTCATCATCCTCAACAACTCCCGTGGCCCGCTGATCGTCGAGCAGGATCTGGCCGATGCGCTGGATAGCGGCAAGGTGTTCGCCGCCGGGCTTGACGTTGTTTCGATCGAGCCAATCAAGGGGGATAACCCGCTGCTTAAAGCAAAGAACTGCCTGATTACCCCTCACATCAGCTGGGCGCCCAAAGAGAGCCGCCAACGCCTGATGGACATTGCCGTGGGCAACCTGAAAGGCTTTGTCGAAGGCAAACCGACCAATGTAGTCAACCCTTAAACCTGCCTGCTCTTAAAAAGCAACCGCCAACAAGCCGCACTCGGTTTGTTGGCGGTATCCGCAGGCGGGCAAAGGGTCGCGCCTGCAATCTCAACGACATCTGGAGAACAAGTGTGAAAAAAGTGATTTTGATCCCCGACTCGTTTAAGGGGACGATGCGCGTGACGGAGATCTGCTCGATCATGCGCAAGGAAGTGGAAAAACATTACTTGAACTGTAAAGTTGTGTCGATTCCTGTGGCCGACGGCGGGGAGGGCAGCGTCGACTGTTTTTTACAGGCAGCTGGCGGACAATCTGTTGTCGCTCGGGTAAACAATCCTTTTTATGAAAAGATCGACGCTGCTTACGGACTGATCCACGCGGGGGAGACAGCGGTGGTTGAAATGGCTGCGGCAGCGGGGCTGCCTATGGTATACGACCGCCGCGACCCGCTGCGCGCGACGACCTACGGGGTGGGCGAGCTGATGGCGGACGCCCTCGACCGAGGGGTGAAAAAGTTGGTGATCGGCCTTGGCGGCAGCGCCACCAACGATGGCGGGTGTGGAGCTGCTGCTGCGCTGAGTGTCCGTTTTTACCGTGAGGACGGAGAGACATTTATTCCCGCTGGCGGCACACTCGCGGAGATTGCGCGGAATTGATGACTCCCACCGAGATCCCGCCTTGTGCGGCGCTGAAATCATCGCCATGTGCGACATTGACAACCCTATGTTTGGTCCGAGCGGGGCGGCTTACGTCTTCGGCCCGCAAAAGGGCGCGGACACCCTCGAAATGCTGGAGGCTTTGGACAGCGGCCTGTGCCATCTGGCCGAGGTTATTGAGCGGGATTTGGGTGTGCGTGTGAGTGAGATTCCGGGCGCGGGTGCGGCGGGTGCGATGGGCGCGGGGATGGTCGCGTTCTTTGGTGCGCAGCTGCAGATGAGCATCGAATCGGTGCTTGACACGGTCGGCTTTGACGCCGAGTTGGAAGACACCGATCTTGTGTTGACTGGCGAGGGGCGCATCGACGGCCAAAGCTTGCGCGGCAAGGTAGTGATTGGTGTAGCCCGGCGGGCAAAGAAGGCCGGTGTGCCGGTAGTTGCCGTGGTCGGGGATATTGGCGACCAGATTGAAGGTGCCTATGACGAAGGGGTGACTGCGATCATGAGCATCAACCGGGTAGCGGTGGAGTTTCCGGCGGCCCGCGCCCGCGCAAAAAGCGACCTTGCCCATACAATTGATGACCTTCTGCGCTTTTCGGCCCGGATGGGGATCTAGGCGGCCGGCAGCCCGGGGTTGCATCCGCACAAAATCGTGTATTAGGGCGTGTTGACACAAAGCTGAACGCCCGTATTTTGGTGAATTTTGAGCCTTTCATCGTTGTCGTTCGTCGGAATACATACAGTATTCCTTCCTCCTCCGCCTTGAAATGCTCGAAAATTC
>WRBI01000051.1 GCA_009784625.1 Oscillospiraceae bacterium
CCAAGCCCCCGAGTTACTTTTTTCCACGACCAAAAAAGTAACCAAAAAGGCCGCTTAAGGGGGGCAGGGGGCCCGCCCCCAGCTGGCCCCCCTTAAGAATCCCCCGCACCCCCCGTGCAGACTTGAGAGGTGTAGTCTCACCCGGTAAGTCGCGCACGGTACTTCGTACCGGACGCGTATCGTCGCAAGTCTACAGAGTCCGGGCTGCCCGCTCTCGCGGGATTGCCCTTTGGCTGTGGTATAGGCGGCTTTTCACCGGGTATTCCGCTGATGCGACAAGCGGCAGTGCCGCTTGTCCCTTCTATAAGGCAATCGCCAGATTGCCAGGAGGGGGATTCTTAAGGGGGATAAGGCGAGAATTCGCCGCCCCCCTTAAGCGGCGTTTTGGTTACTTTGGGGCCGAGGCCAAAGTAACCCCGGGGTATGGGGCGGGTAGCGCCCATTCTTATTCCATCGGAGATTCCGATAAAAAGTCCTTAAAGTCCGAAAGGCAAGGACAACGAAGACACATCGAAATCCTAAACGGCCGAAAGGCAAGAACATCAAAGACACATTGAAGCCCCACACGGTCAAAGTGAAGGACATCGGAGATACCCATAAAAGCACATAGCCCAAAAGGCAAGGACATCGAGGACAAATCGAAGCCCAAACAGCCGAAACGCAAGGCCAACAAAGACACGTCAAAGCCCATGAACCCCAAAAATACAGATACAACGCAACGCAAAAATCATCAACGAACGATGCAATTTCCATCAACCATACAAGGAGATATCACAGATGAAACTAGGCATGGTAGGTCTGCCCAATGCGGGCAAAAGCACACTGTTTAACGCGGTAACCGGCGCGGGGGTAGCCAGCGCCAACTACGCGTTCAGCACAATACAGCCCAACGTCGGCGTAGTCTCGGTCCCTGACCCGCGCCTGGACAAACTCGCCGAAATCCACGACCCCAAAAAGATTACCCCCGCCGTGCTTGAATTTGTCGACATCGCCGGCCTTGCCAAAGGTTCCTATAAAGGTGAGGGGCTGGGGAACAAGTTTCTGGCCAGCATCCGCGAGGTAGACGCGCTTATCCACGTTGTCCGCTGTTTTGAAGACGGCGAAATCGCCCATGTGGACGGTGATTTGAACCCCGCCCGCGACATCGAAACCATCAACCTGGAACTCGTCTTCTCAGATTTGGATATTTTAGAGCGGCGGATCGAGCGCTCAACCAAGGCCGCGAAAGGCGACAAATCGCTGCTGCCTGAAATCGAGATGCTCGGCAAGCTCAAAGATCACTTCGAGCAGGGCCAGAGCGCGCGGAGCTTTGCTTGCAACGAGGACTGGCAGAAAGAAGTGCTCGCGACCATCCCGCTGCTTTCGGCAAAGCCGGTCATCTACGCCGCGAACTTAGGTGAAAAAGACTTTTCCGATCCGATTGAGAACCACCCGTTTTACAGTCAGATCGCGGCCATCGCCGCCGAAGAGGGTTCACAGATTTTACCTGTCTGCGCAAAGCTGGAAGAAGATATCTGCGACCTTGATCCGGACGAAAAGCAGCTTTTCCTGGCTGATGTAGGACTGGAGGAAAGCGGGCTGGCGCGGGTGATCCAGAGCGGATATGCGCTGTTAGGCCTGATATCGTTCCTGACCGCCGGCAAGCCGGAAGTGCGCGCCTGGACCATCCGCAAGGGCGTCCGCGCCCCACAAGCGGCCGGAAAAATCCATTCAGATATTGAGAAGGGCTTTATACGCGCCGAGGTGATCGCGTTCAGCGACCTGGTCGAGTGCGGGACCATGGTGGCGGCCAAGGAAAAAGGCCTGGTCCGGTTGGAAGGGAAGGAGTACGTAGTCAAAGACGGCGATGTGATTCTCTTCCGGTTTAATGTGTAAGCGATCGAATATATGGCCAAATCCGGTATATCGCGGCTTGGCCTTTTCCACTTTAACATTTTGGCGGCAATTATGGAAAGTTTGGTAGTCCTGTACCAGATGTGGAGTGATATGTGGCAATAACTATAGTGATCATACAAAATATCGAGCGGAATCAATTGCATAAGCAGCGATTCGCGGCTCTTCACAGATTTGACAAACAGAACACAGACTGGCTATAATGTTTTTGATTTTGGCTTACTGGCCCGCTTCGGGTCGGAAAACACAGCCTGAAGGAGTGTTATTGTGGCAGAAATCTTACCGAGTACCGCGCGGAAGGCGCTGATAAAATCGGCTGTCTGTCTGGTGGCTTGTATACTGATCGCCTGTATTATGACCGTATCTGTTTATGCCCGCAGCAGCTTTACTGTTTACATCGACCTTGGCGGCGAGATCAGGCCGGTGGAAGTCCTTTCCGGGGCCAGCGTACAGTGTGTCTTTGATCAAATCGGAATCGAAATTGGCGAAGAAGATACGGTAAGCCATATCCTTACCAACCCGGTCAGAGCCGGGGACGTTATCTGGATTGAGCAATTGACCCGCGACATGATTACCCTGACCAAAGAAGTTGTCGCGCGCGAGCTTGAAGTCCCCACATCGCTGTTGCCTGTCGGCCAGCGCCGGGTGATGAGCGTGGCGGGCGACCCCGGCCTTGTAACCCGCACATACAGCCGGATACTCGTGAACGGGCGGGTAATTGAAGAAGAACTGATTGAAGAAGAAGTGATCGAAGCGCCGGATCATGGCCGGGTGCTGGTAGGTATGCCGGGTGCGCGGATCTCGCCCCTCAACTTCGAGTGGCAAAGGGATGAAAACGGCCGGCCGGTCGACTATGTACATATGATTCCCGGTCAGCGGGCGGCGGGCTACAGCGACCGTGTAGGGCCGACCACCTCAACCGGGCTGCCGGTTGCCGTTGGCCTTGTGGCGGTCAATCCCCATGTGATCCCTTACGGCTCGCTGCTTTACATCACCAGCCCGGACGGCTCATTTGTCTACGGCTACGCGGTTGCGGCCGACACCGGCGGCGATTTGATGCGCGGTATCATCGGCATTGACCTCTTCTATGCCACCCACGAGGAGGCCATGTTAAATGGTATGCGCACAGTGGACATCTACATCTTGCGCCTGCCCTAATCATCAGACACCAAAAAAGAACCGCCGGCTTGGCGGTTCTTTTTTGCGTTAATGCCGGGGCGTTCCGCCGGATCCTTGTTCGGGCAGGTCGGCCGACTTCACCTGTTCCCGGCGGGCGATGATCATCTCCTGTACATCCTGGGGCAGCCCGCTAAAGTATTGTCTGGCGCCTGCGCTTGTGCTGGTCAGCCCCGCCCCGCCGGATACCTGCTCTTGTTTATTCTTTTCCACCGCGATACCTCCCTTGTCTTATACCAAACACCAATAAAATAGGGGATGGTTTTTGCTTTCTCCGCTTTGAATCGATGAATGGTATTGCCGTTGATTGTTATGAGTATTGTTGGCAAAATAAGGCAGTATATGCATCCGGCTGCCTGAGCGGCGCGTTTGACTTTTCCCGCTTAAGTGTTATAATGCTAAACAGAATAGACAAACATTGTCTGCCGGTCAAAGACAAATGTAAAGCGAGGTCAACGCTATGCCGATCAAAGTGCCCAACGATCTGCCCGCCCGCCAGATTCTTGACCGCGAAAATATTTTTATTATGCAGCAGTCCAGGGCCGATACGCAGGACATCCGGCCGCTTAGGATTCTCATTTTAAACTTAATGCCCAAAAAGATCGAGACCGAGACCCAATTGCTCCGCCTGCTTGGGAACACCCCGCTTCAAGTGGAGGTCGAGCTGATGCAGACGGCCAGTTATCAGCCCAAGAATACTTCGCAGGAGCATCTGCTTCAGTTTTACAACGTCTTTGACGAGATTAAAGATCAAAAGTTTGACGGGATGATTATAACCGGCGCGCCGATCGAGCACCTTGACTTTGAAGAAGTCGAGTATTGGCCCGAGCTGTGCGAGATATTCGAGTGGGCCAAGACCCATGTTTTTTGCAGTTACTTTATCTGCTGGGGGGCGCAGGCCGCGCTTTATTACCATTACGGGGTGCCCAAATACCCGCTGGGCGGCAAGATGTTCGGCGTCTTTGAACACGAGATTCACGACCCGGGCCATTATTTGTTCTACGGGTTTGACGACCGGTTTTACGCGCCCCACTCCCGCCACACCGAGATTCGGGAATCGGATATCGAAAAACACGCCGATTTACGTATCCTAAGCACATCAAAAAAAGCGGGCGTCTACATTGTGGCGCGGGAAGACAACCGCCAATTCTTCGTAACCGGCCACGCCGAATATGACCGGGACACGCTGGCCGGGGAATACCACAGGGATGTGGCGGCCAACGCGCCGATTCACATTCCGGACAATTACTTCCCGGGGGATGACGTCAAAGCGCCGCCTGTCTTCCGCTGGAAAGCCCATGCCAACCTGCTTTACAGCAATTGGCTCAACTACTTTGTCTATCAGGCCACCCCCTATGATTTTTTGGGTGGCCGGTAAGAGCGGGGAGGAGGCAAGCGCATGATTCAACCGGAATCAACGGGTTTCTTTACATGGGTTGTTTGCGCGCTCTTTGTGCTGGCTGCCGTTATCTGCTTTATGGGCAAGCGCTGGCTTCTGATGGTGCGCAGGCCGTCCCGCTTTGAGACTTGGGATAAGTACAACCTGAAGCGTGTCTGCCGCCTTTCGGGGGCGCTTTACCTGCTGCTTGGAATCTGTATCGCGGTGCAGACCATACTGATGGAGCGCGGACATGAGGCCGGCTCGGTCGTGGCCGGTATCAGCTTCTTAGCCGCCTGGCTTGGCTTTCTGATCTGGTCAAACGCAAAACCCGGTATCCGCTACCTGACCGAAAAGGATTAGAACCCGGTATACGGCAAACATCGCCTTGTTCCGGTGCGGAGTTCCAACTGCAAGCCATCAATTTAAGCATATAGTATTTGCGAACACATAAAAAAAGCAACCCTGATGTTCCTTGTGGAACATCAGGGTTGTGCGTTTGCCTGCTTACTCTCCAAACACAGCGCCGGTGTTTGCGCTGGTTACAATCTTTTGGTAGCGGCCGAGGTATCCGCCCTTTGGCGTTGGCTTTACGAGCGGTTTCCACGCGGCTTTACGGGCGGCCAGCGTCTTTTCATCCACCAGAAGCTCGATCTCACAGTTTGGGATGTCAATGCGGATTTGGTCGCCGTCTTCAATCAGGCCGATCAGCCCGCCCGCCGCCGCTTCGGGAGATATGTGGCCGATGGCCGCGCCTTTGGATGCGCCCGAGAACCGGCCATCGGTAATGAGCGCTACCGAACCGTCAAGCCCTCTACCGGCCAGCATAGCGGTGGGGGAGAGCATCTCTTGCATACCCGGGCCGCCTTTCGGCCCTTCGTAGCGGACAACCACAACGTCGCCGGCCACGACTTTGCCATCCATAATCGCTTCGGCGCAGTCTTCTTCGCTGTTAAAGACGCGGGCCGGGCCTTGGTGGGTCATCATTGCGGGCATCACTGCGCCTTTTTTGACCACGCAGCCGTCGGGGGCAAGGTTCCCCCAAAGGATTGCCAGCCCGCCCTCCGGGGAGTGGGGGTTGTCCATCGGCCGGATGACTTCGGCATTGCGGACAGCCGCGCCGGCCATATTTTCGGCCAGCGTTTTGCCGGTGACGGTGATTCCGCCCCCGTCGATCAGGCCGTGTTCGCTGAGCTGTTTCATGACCGCGTGCAGGCCGCCGGCCGCGTGCAGATTGTCAAGGCAATCGGAGCCGGCCGGGCTGAGTTTGACCAAATAAGGCGTCTTTTTGCTGGCTTTATTGAAGTCTTCCAGGGTGAGGGGAATGCCCGCTTCGTGTGCGATTGCCAGCGTGTGAAGCACCACGTTGGTCGAACAGCCAAGCGCCATATCCATGGCCAGTGCGTTGCGGAGGGTGGCCGGGGTGACGATATCCAGCGGGCAGATGTTCCGCTTTAGCATTTCCATTACCTGGATGCCCGCTTTTTTAGCAAGGGCGATCCGGGCGGCGTGTACGGCCAGAATTGTCCCGTTGCCGGGCAGGCCAAGCCCCAATACCTCGGTCATGCAGTTCATCGAATTGGCGGTGTACATCCCCGCACAGCTGCCGCAGCCGGGGCAGGCGTTATCTTCGATGTAATCGGCTTGCGCTTGTGTGATCTTACCGGCGGCCAGTGCGCCGACCGCTTCAAACGCGTTGCTGACGGCCAGGGTTTCGCCGTTCTCGCCGATTCCGGCCTGCATGGGGCCGCCGCTTATAAAGACGCTGGGGATGTTCAGCCGCAATGAGGCCATCAGCATTCCGGGGACGATCTTATCGCAGTTGGGGACAAAGACCAGCGCGTCGAAAGGGTGGGCGGTGGCCATAATTTCGACCGAGTCGGCGATGTGTTCCCGGCTGATCAGCGAGTACTTCATCCCAACGTGATTCATAGCCAGCCCGTCGCAAACCCCGATGGTGGGGAAGACAAAAGGTGTGCCGCCGGCCATATAAACACCGGCCTTGACCGCGTCTGTCAGGGTTTCCAGATGCATATGCCCGGGGACAATATCGCTTTTGGCGCTGACAATCCCGACCAGCGGACGGCTGATTTCTTCACTGGTCAGCCCCAAAGATTTAAGCAGCGAGCGTTGGGCCAGTTTTTGCGGCCCGCCTTTCATGCGGTCACTTCTCATGGCAAACACCTCTTTCGTGATTTGGTGATCGAAATTTCCATGTTGCTACAATACTGGATTTTGCGGTCGCTGTCAAGTTTCGGCGCCGCTGCAGCCGTTAACCGATGATAAAAATCGACGGGGCCAGGAATATGACCGGGAAAAGAAGTAGATTGATCCGCGCGTATTTGCGCAAGTCTTTCATCAGGTCGGAGTCGCTTTCTTCGTTGCGAAAGGCAATCGCGAACACTTTGTACGAGCCGGAAACAAACGGCTGGCTCTCGTCGTACTGCGTGCCGGGGTCGGCTATTTGCAAGACTTTGGCTATTCGCTTGCCGACCAGCATCCCGCAGATCAAAATGTTGAGCAGCGGCAAAAGCCCGAGCTCGCCCCAAACAAAAACCACAAAAAGAATATAAAGTATTTGGAATAGATAACACAGGATAGTCGCAGTTTTTACTTCCCGCAAAGCGCAGGCCCCCCTACTAGACGAAAGTTAGACGCAAAGCGAATATAATTGTGTACAGCCATCTTAAAATTAATCACTTGACTTGCCCTACATTGTCAAGTATAATAGCAATGATAAGAAATTTTAAGTAAGCGCTTGAAATTTGCATTCATGTTTGGTATGATGTAAAATGGAGGGAAAGTTGCCGATAAAATATGACAACTTTCCCTCCATCAAAAAAGACGGTGTATTGTGGATGAAAAGACAGCGCATATCACGTTATCTTTCTTATATTACCGCAATACGCCGCCGGTTGTCAAATTAGAGTTTTGAGAGAAGGGGATGGTAAACATGAGCTTTAAATCCGACATCGAAATTGCCCAGGAAACAAAGATGGCGCCCATCACTGAAATCGCCGCCAAAGTTGGGGTGCCCGAAGAGTTTATCGAACAGTATGGCCGCTATAAAGCCAAAGTCGATTACAACTTTTTGGAGACCCTCAAAGACAAGCCGGACGGCAAGCTGATTCTTGTTTCGGCCATTAACCCCACCCCGGCGGGGGAAGGCAAGACTACAACCACCGTCGGTCTCTCGGATGGCCTGCGCAAAATTGGCAAGAACGCTGTCGTTGCACTGCGTGAACCCTCGCTTGGCCCGGTCTTTGGCGTGAAGGGCGGCGCGGCCGGCGGCGGCTATGCCCAAGTTGTCCCGATGGAGGACATCAACCTGCACTTTACCGGCGACTTCCATGCGATTGGCGCGGCCAACAACCTGATTGCCGCCATGATGGACAACCATATCTTCCAAGGCAATGCCTTGGACATCGACACCCGCCGCATTACCTGGAAACGCTGTGTGGACATGAACGACCGCCAGCTGCGCTTTGTCACCGACGGCCTTGGCGGCCGCGTAAACGGTGTTCCCCGCGAAGACGGTTTTGACATCACGGTCGCCTCTGAGATTATGGCTGTCTTCTGCCTTTCCAAGAATATCATCGACCTCAAAGAGCGTGTGGCAAAGATTATTGTCGGTTACACCCGCGAAGAAGCACCGATTACAGTAGCCCAGCTCAAAGCTGAGGGCGCGGTCGCCGCTTTGCTTAAAGACGCGCTCAAACCCAATCTGGTACAAACGCTTGAAGGCACACCGGCCTTTATCCACGGGGGCCCGTTCGCAAACATCGCACACGGCTGCAACTCGATTATGGCTACCAAGCTTGCCCTCAAGCTGGGTGATTACGCTGTTACCGAAGCCGGCTTCGGAGCTGACCTTGGCGCTGAAAAGTTTTTGGACATTAAGTGCCGCGCGGCCGGACTTGCCCCTGACGCAGCTGTCATTGTTGCCACCGTTCGCGCCCTCAAACATCACGGCGGGGTGGCCAAGGCTGACCTGAACAACGAAAATCTGACCGCGCTTGAAAAAGGTATGCCCAACTTGCTCAGACATGTTGAGAATATTACCAAAGTGTTTGGCATTCCCGCCGTTGTGGCCATCAACCGCTTCCCGACCGACTCTGAAGCGGAACTCGAGCTGGTTGAGCGCAAGTGCAAAGAGCTTGGCGTCAACGTGGCGCTCAGCGAAGTGTGGGGCAAGGGCGGTGAGGGCGGCAAGCGCCTGGCCGAAGAAGTTGTCCGCCTTTGTGAGCAAAAGAGCACCCTCACCCACGCCTACAGCCTGGATGTCGGGATTGAAGAGAAGATCGATTCAATCGTCAAGAAAGTTTACCGCGGTGAGGGCGTTGACTTTACCCCGGCCGCCAGAAAGCAATTGACACAGCTTGAGCGCCTGGGCTTCGGCAATCTGCCCATCTGCATGGCCAAGACCCAGTACAGCTTCAGCGACGATGCCGCCCTGCTGGGCGCGCCCGCCGGCTTTAGGGTCACGGTGCGCGGCCTGAAAGTTTCAGCCGGCGCCGGGTTCATCGTGGCGCTGACCGGTGAGATCATGACCATGCCCGGCCTGCCCAAAGCGCCGTCCGCCGAGCGGATCGATGTAGATGAGACCGGCAAGATCGCCGGCCTGTTCTAAAACCATATCTGTGAAATCTACCCATACACTGTGGTGTATGGGTAGATTTATGCTTTTCGAGAGGAAAAAAAGTTTTGATGGATAACCGGATTGCATTTTAGCCTTTGGCAGCCTATCGGTTTTATGGCAGTGGTGTAGGGGCGGCGACCTAAAACGGGCTGAGTACGCAATTCAGATTATTGAGAAAATGTACTTCTATAATAGAGAAGAGATCGCATCGTTTTCTTTGGGCATGGGCGCGGTTATGGTGTGGGCTAAAATGAACGCCGGTAAAAAGTTAGAACAGGTGTAAAGCTAAGAAGGACGCAGATTGCGTCCTTCTTACTTAAGGTTTATCAAGATCTGTCCGCAAGATCAACAATATTTGAATTGTTTGCGCCGCGCAAGTGGCCAGAAATTAAAGCTTGCAATCTGCCAGTATACGCGATATAATGCAAACAGACAAATAAATAGGTAGGCAGGCCAAGGTGCTACCAACACCTTGACCCTGACAGGGAAGTTCGCAGCTTCCATGCCAACGGCTCTAGATAGCCGCACCCAAAGATATTATACCCATTGCACGCGCTTTTGGCAAGGCTGTAGGGGTATCCTGTTTGCTTATTTAGGTGCAGAGGTATGGAATTATTTTCATACCTCTGCACTTTTAGTTTGTCTTAAAAGCAAAACAAGCCTTAGCAAGGGGAAAATGGCGATGAGCCAGAATAAAAAAAGAATGGATATGAAAGCCAAAACCGGAAAAGCATCGGTGAGTGGCTGGCACGCGTTTGCCTGGTTTGCCCTTGCCGCGGGCATTGTTGGCGGCATCATTCTGGCTGTTTACATAAACCTGACAAGCGACAGCTGGTTTCTTGCCGTCACGTTCTTTTTCGCGGCGGTAGTTGGCGGAGCGTTAATGTTTGCCGCGGTCATGGTTTATCTCGAAATCACCAACATATTAAAGATAAACCGAATGTCCGTGTATGATGAGAAATTGCCGGAACAGCAAAAAGATAAGAGCGAATATAAATAAGGAGGACGCAATCGGCGCCCTCCTTAATCTTAGTGCGTTTCGGTCAGATTTCAATCCCCAGGCTTTTGGCGGCTGCGGTCAGCTCGTCGTTGCCGATTACGGTTACACGGCCCTCAGCGTATTGGGCGTCCACCCAGTCTTTTAGCTTGAGCACCCGGGGATCGTCTTTGCCCAGCTTTTCACCGCCGGGCAGGACGGTGGCGAACCACATGGTGATTCCCGCCGCGCCCGAAGTCGCGGTGATCGAGACCCGCGGCGGGCTCTTGAGCAGGGTAGAAGTGTCGAATATGTTGTAAATCTCCTCGTTTTTGAGGATTCCGTCGGCGTGGATGCCGGCCTGTGTGCTGTTGAACTCGCTGCCCACAAACGGGGTCTTGGGCGGGATTTGGTAGCCGAGTTCGTTCTCGTAGTAGTCGGCCACATCGCGGATGACGGTGGTGTCCATACCGTCCAGGGTTCCGCGCAGTTGGGCGTATTCGATGACCATAGCTTCAAGCGGGGTGTTGCCGGTTCGCTCGCCGATTCCCAAAAGGGTGCAGTTTACGCCGGAAGCGCCGTAAAGCCAGGCGGTGGCCGCGTTGACCACGCCTTTGTAAAAGTCGTTGTGGCCGTGCCATTCCAGCTGTTCCGGCTCGTAGCCCGAGTAGACCTGCAGGCCGTAGATGATCCCGGGAATGGACCGGGGAAGTGACGCGCCGGTGTAGGGAATGCCGTAGCCGAGGGTGTCGCAGCACCGAATTTTGATTTTAACCCCGGATTCGCGGCCAAGCTCGCCCAGCGCGTAGGCAAAGGGGACAACAAAGCCGTAAAAATCGGCCCGGGTGATGTCTTCAAAGTGGCAGCGCGGGCGGATGCCGAACGCGAGCGCGTCTTTGATGATTCCAAGGTAGCTGTCCATCGCCTGGCGGCGGGTCATCTTGAGTTTGTTGAAGATGTGGTAGTCCGAACAGCTGACCAGGATGCCGCACTCTTTGAGGCCCATGTCTTTGGCCAGCTCGAAGTCGCTTTTGGTCGCGCGAATCCAGCCGGTGATTTCGGGGAAGGGAAGCCCTAAGTCCCGGCAGCGATTGATGGCCTGTTTGTCCCGCTTGCTGTAGAGGAAGAACTCGCTTTGGCGGATGATTCCTTTCGGGCCGCCCATCTTGCTGATCAGTTTGAACAGATCAACAATCTGGTCGGGGGTGTAGGGTGAGCGGCTCTGCTGCCCATCCCGGAAGGTTGTGTCGGTAATCCATATTTCGTCCGGCGGGTCAATCGGGTTGACCCGCTGGTTAAATGTGCATTTCGGGATTTCGCTGTACGGGAACATGTCCCGGTATAAGTTCGGGTCGGGTCGGTCTTGGAGCGCATACTTGTATTCGGACTCCATGAGTATCTTACGTTCCTTGTCAAAATAGATCATTGGGTTATCCTCCAGTCAACGCGATGCTGTGACAAGTATATATCAAGATGAAATTTTATGCAAGTAAGCTAATAATAATTAGCATAAAGAACGGGATAAGAGTTCGATTCAGTCGTTTTTTCGATCAATATTGCCAATGTATGAAATTGGATATGAAAGAATATGCAGGAAATCTTGCAAAACATCAACTGTTTTCGGTCAGGTAGGCGTTGATAAACCCGTCGATGTCGCCGTCCATCACCGCGCCCACATTTCCCGCCTCAAAGTTGGTTCTGTGGTCTTTGACCAGGGTGTAAGGCATAAAGACATACGAGCGGATCTGTGAGCCCCAGCCGATCTCCTTTTGTTCACCTTTGATGTCCTCGATTTTTTCAAGGTGTTCGCGCTGTTTGATCTCGGCCAGCTTTGAGCGCAAAATCTTGATGGCGACTTCGCGGTTTTGGTGTTGGCTCCGCTCGTTTTGGCAGCTGACCACAATCCCGGTGGGCAGGTGGGTGAGCCGGACAGCCGAAGAGGTCTTGTTGACGTGCTGGCCGCCCGCGCCGCTTGCCCGGAAGACGTCCATCTTGATGTCGTTTTCGTCAATCGCGACCTCGCTGTCCTCTTCGATTTCAGGCATGACTTCAAGGGAGGCGAAGGATGTGTGCCGCCGTCCGGATGAGTCAAATGGCGAGACCCGCACAAGCCGGTGGACACCGGCCTCTGAGCGCAGGAACCCATAGACGTTTGACCCGTCAATTGAGATGGACACGCTCTTAATCCCCGCTTCTTCGCCGGCCAGGTAGTCGAGTACCTTGACTTTGTGGCCGTGGCGCTCGGCCCAGCGGCTGTACATCCGGTAAAGCATCTGTACCCAGTCCTGGGCTTCGGTTCCGCCCGCCCCCGCGTGAAAGGTGAGGATGGCGCTCTTGTCGTCGTACTCCCCGGTCAGCAGGGTAGAGAGTTTGAGGGAGGAGAGGCGCTCGTCAAGCAAGCGGACATTGCCTTCCACCTCGCTCAGCACACTTTCGTCGCCCATTTCTTCGGCCAGCGCAACCAGCTCGGTTGTGTCCGCGTGCAGTGTCTTCAGGTCTTGGTAAGACGCGATTTTATCTTTGACTTGCTTTGTTTTTTGCAGCACCTGCTGGCCTTTGGCCGGGTCTTCCCAAAAGTTTGGGTCGGTTGCCGCTTCTTCCAGGTCGGCCAGCTGTTTACCCAATTCATCCAGCCCGACAGCGGCGGACAGCCCCTCCAGAATGGGCAGCATCTCCCGCAGGCGGGCGCGCGTTTCGTCATAAATTATCATAATTGCCCCCGTGTTGTATTCTACAGGCCACCGGCCGGCTGCCGGAGCCAGGATCGCGCGCTCACTTTGGTAGGCGCGTTGTTTCGTGTCACCGCATACCATTATAGTCCAAAGCAGGTCTGCTTGTAAAGCGGACAAACAATGGCCGCGTTCACCGGATCTCGCGGACATAATTTATTTACAATTTGTGCATAATCCTTTCCCTTATTCTGTTAATCAATCCTGTATACTATAAAAATCTATGCGCAGCCGACTACACGCGCAATACGGAGGACTGTATGGGCAATTACGCGGGTGTCAAATGCCCTGTTTGTAATAAGCGCTTTGGGGCAGCGGACGATGTTGTCGTCTGTCCGCTTTGCGGCGCGCCCCACCACCGGGACTGTTACGCCGATCGGGGAGAGTGTGCCTTTACAAAAGACCACATAACCGGCAGGGAATGGCGGCCGCCGCCCGGCGAAGGGCCGGAAGAAAACAGCGAAAGCAGCGCGAAAACCTGTCATCGCTGTGGGTCGGCCAGCCCGCATGAAGCGCTGTTTTGCCAGATCTGCGGACAATCGCTGAACGCGCGGGGCAATCAAAGCCAAGGCCATAGCGGCCAGCCGGGCGGGTTCCCGCCCTTTGGCTCCGACCCCTACAACCGCAATCGCAGCCAAAACCCATACGAACGCGATCCCCTCAGTCAAAACCAAAGCGGTAAAGGCGGTTATCAACAAAACCCTTACAGCTATGGCGGGTATGGGCGCCGGCCGCTTGAACACCCGCCGCACTTTGAAGAGATCTACCAAAACGAGACGGTGAGCAAGCTGCCGGCCAAGGATGTGGCTGTCTTTCTGGGCGCGAATCACGCCCATTTTATTGCGCGGTTTCAGTATATGGAAAGGACAGGAAAAGTTTTACAACCGAATATCTATGCCTGTTTCTTCAACTTTTTTTATTACTTTTACCGGAAGATGTACGGGATGGGTGTGCTGATGCTGGCGGCGTTTATGGTCTGTACCATTCCATTTTTCCTCTTTTCGTGGGAGATTATGCCACAGCTTTTACATCAGTACGGGATGGGCGGCCCACCGGCTGCGTCGATCGATATGGCCAGGGCCGAGACGCTTTCCCGGTTCTTTTTGACCGCGATGTTCGCGAACTTTATTTTTAGCCTGATTGTATCGCTTTTCGCAAACTGGCTTTACCACAAGCACACCATCCTGAAGGTGCGTGATATCATGGGTGAGCACGCCAAAAGCGGGGAGTATCAGAATGTGCTGGCTAAGGCGGGCGGGGTCGACCGCCTGAGCACAGTGCTGGTCGGGGTTTTGGTCTTTCTCGGCTCGAATGTGATTATTTCGATTATGATTTATAGTATGAATGTGTTTTAGGAGTGATGGTTCAATGAAGACGCCCGCTTGCTTGTTGCCGGCGGCGTAAAAGCAAAAGCAAAGTCGCTGCAATCGCGCTTGACTTAAAGCGTCCAAGCTGTTATAATCTACCTGTTGCGCCTGTGTAAAGCGGGCGGCATCCTTGCTCTCGGCCAGACCGAGGGCCATAAGACCAAAAGGAGGTGTACAAGAATGGCCAATCAGATCATGCGCTACGAGACCATCCTTGTCTTCAATGTCGCTCTTGGAGAGGAGGCTGTTTCCGGCCTGTGTGAGAAGTTTAAGACGCTCATCGCCGAAAACGCCACCGTTGAAAAGATCGAAGAATGGGGCAAACGCAAGCTTGCTTACCCGATTGAAGACGAGACTGAGGGTTACTATCTGCTCTTTCACTATGAGAGCAAGCCCGACTTTCCGGCTGAGCTGAACCGTGTTCTCGAAATTACTGAGGGTGTGCTTCGTCACTTGATTGTTCGCAATGAAGTTGAACAGCAGCCCGCCAAGCCGACCGCGGCCCAGCCCGCACCGGCAGCACAAGAAGCAGAGACCCCCGCCCCCCAAGCCGTGCCGACAGCAGAGGAATAGGGAGGGTGGAAAATGTTCAATAAAGCAATCCTCATCGGGCGGCTGGTTGCCGACCCGGAACTCCGCCAAACACAGAGCGGGGTATCCGTTTGTTCTTTTCGGATAGCGGTTGACCGTCCGTATACCCCAAAGGATGGCGGCGACAAACAGGCCGACTTCCTTGATATTGTCGCTTGGCGGCAGCAGGCCGAATTTGTCTCCCGCTATTTTGGCAAGGGAAAACTCATTCTGGTTGAAGGGTCGATTCAGGCGCGCAACTACACCGATAAGAACGACCAAAAGCGCACGGCGGTAGAAGTGGTGGCCGAAAATGTGCGGTTTGTGGGCAGTAAAGCCGACAACCAGGGCGGTGGGTCACCGCGATCTTTGCCCGACGACTCCAGTGCTCCGCCGGCTCGTATGGGCGGGGATTCGTACGCGCCGCCCACTTCTTACGCAAGCGGTAGCGCCGAGGATTTTGCCGAAATTGAAGACGACGGAGATTTGCCATTTTAAACGATCGCCGTCAGCGTGAACACAGTTACAGTATATAGCCGAAAGGAGGCTTTTTGCCATGGCAGACAGACCCGAAAGGCCGGACAGAGCAGAGCGCCCGCGCGGCGGCCGCAAAGGCCGCAAAAAAGTATGCGCTTTTTGCGTTGATCGCATTTATAATATCGACTATAAAGACATCCCCCGCCTGCGCCGTTACTTGAGCGAGCGGTCGAAAATTATCCCGCGCCGTGTGACCGGTACTTGTGCCCACCATCAGCGCCAGCTGACAGTGGCCATCAAGCGTGCCCGCCACATTGCACTGCTCCCGTTTGTGAGCGATTAGTTTCACTTAACAGTCAGCCCCTGGCTTCAATTGCCGGGGGCTTGTTTTGTTTGGCGTTGTTTGTGGTTTTGACTGCGCTTTCGGGTTTTAAGGTTTTTGGTTGGGGTTGTTGGTGGTTTTGTGTTTCGGGCATTAAGGACTTATCGGGATTTCCGAAGTCCTTGCCTTTCTGGCCTTTAAGGGCCTTTAATCGGAATCTCCGATGGAAAAAGAATGGGGCGCTTCGCCCCCAAACCCCCGAGTTACTTTTTTCCACGACCAAAAAAGTAACCAAAAAGGCCGCTTAAGGGGGGCAGGGGGCTGCCCCCAGCTGGCCCCCCTTAAGAATCCCCCGCACCCCCCGTGCAGACTTGGGAGGTGTAGTCTCACCCGGAAAGTCGCGCACGACGCTTCGCATCGGTCGCGTGACGTAGCAAGTCTATAGAGTCCGGGCTGCCCGCTCTCGCGGGAATGCCCTTTGGTGCTGCTGTTGGCAGCCTTTCGCCCCATCCTTTATGCTGCTGGTGTGATAGGTCTCTGTACCCATCGAAAACCCGAACGTCTCCAAAGATTGCCAAGAGGGGGATTCTTAAGGGGGATAAGGCACAGGGTGCCGCCCCCCTTAAGCGGCGTTTTGGTTACTTTGGGGCCGAGGCCATCAAGATACCGTCGTCATGCGCCCCTACA
>WRBI01000052.1 GCA_009784625.1 Oscillospiraceae bacterium
CCAAACCCCCGAGTTACTCTTTTTGCTTGCCCAAAAAGAGTAACCAGAAAAAGGGCACTTAAGGGGGGCAGGGGGCACGCCCCCAGCTGGCCCCCCTTAAGAATCCCCCGCACCCCCCGATAAAACTCGCTAACATTAGTTTCACCCGGTAGGTCGCGCACGATGCTTCGCATCGGTCGCGTGACGTCGCAAGTCTATAGAGTCCGGGCTGCCCGCTCTCGCGGGATCGCCCTTTGGTGGTGGTGTTGCGGCTTTTGCCTGTTGGGTGTTCCGCTAATTGACAAGCGGCAACGCCGCTTGTCCCTTCTATAAGGCAATCGCCAGATTGCCAGCAGGGGGATTCTTAAGGGGGATAAGGCGAGTATCGCCGCCCCCCTTAAGCGGCGTTTTGGTTACTTTGGGGCCGGGGCCAAAGTAACCCCGGGGTATGGGGCGGGCAGCGCCCATTCTTAATCCATCGGAGATACCGATAAAAGCCCTAGCCCGAAGCAAAAAGCAAAGAACACGAAAACACCAGCCCGTACACCAACATTCAAGTACTAAGGAATATATTAGCAAACAATACTACCATAGCATCAGATAACACACACTTTCTAATACCGAAGTGTGTGTTATTTCTTTTCGCATTAGATTATATTTTATAGCAAGGTGTACAATTATCTTCAAAAAAATGAATAAGAGAGGTTGAATATGTCTGACATGAAAGCATGGGGCGGCAATTGCGTCGACCACAAGGACGGCGCGGATATCTGCCTGATGGGTGTGCCGTTTGACAGTGCGGCCAGCATCAACAAAGGCGCGGCCATGGCGCCCGACAATCTGCGCGCACTCTCAAAATTCCTGCCTTGTGTATCCGAAGAAGGGGTCGACTTTGAGGGGTTTAAGATCTACGACGCCGGCGATGTAGAGCCTGATCTGAACTGGGAGCGCTTCTTTGGCGTTGTCGAGGACAGCGCGTATGACTTGTTTAAAACCGGCAGCTTTTGTTTCTTTTTGGGCGGAGACCACTCGGTTACCATCCCGCTGCAAAAGGCGTTCAAAAAACAGTATCCGAACGAGAAAATCGGGGTGATTCACTTTGATTCCCACGCCGATATCTGCGCCGAATATGAAGGGCACAAGTGGTCGCACGCCTGTACCGCGCGCCGGGCGGTTGAGGATGTGCTTGGGTCTCCCCGTGATTGGGCGATGGTCGGGATTCGCTCTTACGAACCCCAGGAGATTGACTATCTCAAAAATCACCCGGTCAAACTGATTAAAGCTTATGACCTGCACAAAAAGGGCTATGAGGCCGCTTGCGCCGAGCTTAAAGAGCATTTTAGCGGATACGACAAGATCTACCTGACTCTGGACATCGACGTGATCGACCCTTCCGGAGCGCCGGGTACCGGGACACCTGAAGCCGGCGGCCCGACCAGCCGTGAGATCATCGAGATGGTCAAATTCTTGACCGCCAACCTGCCGGTAGCGGCCATGGATATTGTTGAGGTCTCACCGCCCCTAGATACCCGCAACCAGATCACATCCTGGGCCGCGCTCAAGATCATGTACGAAGTATTCGCGATTGTAAAAGGAAGGCGGTAGACACAAACATATCTCGCCATGAGTAAAGAATCTGGCGCTGCAATGAGAGCGTAAGAGCAGCAACAGCGCCGGCAGTTCACCGGCCGAAAGCGGGGTCATAATCATAACTACAAACAAAGAATCACCTTGCTCTGGCTGCCGGCTGAGACAACTGCCTGACCGAACTTAAGCGGCTAAGTGAAATAAGAACCTGTATTCATAACTCGAAAAGCCGGCACGACAAAGATTTTTCCGCCGGATCTGCGTCAATTTTCCTTGCCCGACGAAAAAACCTTTCGACGTGTCGGCATTTCTCTCTTATGGATTCAGGTTCTGACTACTGAGGAGGTTCAAAAATGGAGACATTCTTGGAAAACCAAGCGATCGCCCTGGAGGCGTTCTTGGAGAGTTTCCCGATCATAACGGTTCTGCCACTCCTGCTCATGCTGATCCTGGTGGTGGCGACCCGAAAAGTTTTTGAGTCGATTATCATTGCCACAGCGTTTGTTTATATACTCAGCGATGGGCTGGGTTTTATCTTCGGCTTTACCGACGGGGTGTATGAAGTCTTCGCCGAGGGCACTTACGCCTGGATTGTTTTGATGCTCACCCTGTTTGGCGGGCTGATCGCACTGCTTTTGCGCTCGGGCGGGATCGGCGCTTTTCGGCAGTTCGCAACCCGCTATATCCGCTCTGAGCGGAGCAGCCTGATGTTCACCTGGATTCTGGGGATGGTGCTGTTTATTGACGACTACATCAACAACCTGGGGATCGGGCCGACCGTCCGCGAGCTGACCGACGAGCACGGCGTCCCCCGTGAGCAGTTGGGTTTTGCGATCAATTGTACCGGCACACCGGTCGCCTCCCTTGTGCCGCTGACCGCCTTTTCGGTTTTTGTGTTCAGCCTGATGGTCGAGCACGGGGTCTCGCCCGAAGACTCGAATATGCTGACCGAATATATGAAAATTGTGCCGTATATGTTCTACCCCATCGCGATTATTTTGATCTCACTGCTTCTGGCAATGGGCGTACTGCCCAGGGTTGGCGCGTTTAAGCGGTATTACAATGATCTGAAAGCCGGTACATACGCACTGACCGAAGACGAAAAATTATCGATGGAAAAGAACGAGGGCGAGGCCGACTTTTCCGCGGCTAAAGGGTCTATCCTTGATTTTGCGCTGCCTGTGTTGGTAGTGGTTGTGGCCATGTTCGCGACCAGCGACCTGGTCTTCTCGGTTATTTTGGCGCTGGCCACCGCCTTTGTGCTCAACATTGCCCAAAAGAAGATGCGTGTGGGCGAATACTTTAAGACATTCTTCGCCGGTGTTAACGATATGATCTATATCCTGGCCGTGGTGCTGATGACCTTTGTCTTTGTTGAGGGCCTGCTGGGCATCGGTTTTGTCGACTATGTGATCGACACGGTCGGTCCGATGCTTGCGGGCGGGTCAATCCCGGCACTTACTTTTATTGTCGTCGGCGTGATTGCCTTTTTGGGCGTTGACTACTGGGCGGTTATCCTGCTCTTTGCCCCGGTTGCGCTGCCTTTGGCCGATATGTTCGGGGTCAGCCCGTACATGACCATGGCGGCCATTGCCTCCGGTTCGATTTTCGGCGGAACCGCCTGTTTCTTCGCCGAGCAAAACCTGATGTGTTCGCAGTCGGTTGAGCGCCCGCCGGTGCGGGTCGCGCTGGGTGGCCTGCCCTACAGCCTGCTGGGTTTTGTTGTCACCGTAATTCTTTACCTGATTGTCGGGTTCGCCTATTAGGATGTGTCG
Source organism: Oscillospiraceae bacterium (assembly GCA_009784625.1). Classification (GTDB taxonomy): domain Bacteria; phylum Bacillota; class Clostridia; order Oscillospirales; family Ruminococcaceae; genus WRAV01. The sequence goes on from WRBI01000052.1 coordinate 3,342, forward strand.
ACACAAATGGGAATACACGGGTTTTGAGTGAATTTTCATGTACTTCCAAGCGTGTATCATTTCTGGCGAACGACAGCGAAGAAAGGCTCAAAATACACCATAATACGGGCGTTCAGCTTTGTGCCAACACGCCCTGAGCTACAAATACGACAAGCCCCGGCACGGCAGCCGGGGCTTGTCGTATTTGTAGCGGGTGAGGTTGCTTAGTTAAACGCGTCTTTGCCGTGTCCGCCTTTGTTGCCTGCTTGCCCTTTATTGTTTCCTGCCTGACCCTGGTTGTTCTGATTTTGGTCTGTTGTGTTTTGCATATCTTGGTTCTGCCCTTTGTTTTGCCCTTTCGGTTTGAGCTTGTCCTTGTTTTTGGCCACCCGGATTCACCTCCCCCTTTCATTTTTGATAGTATCGGCATGAATATCCATAATTATTCGCCTTTTTTGGGCCGTGTGCATTAAAATGGATGATGTGATACACTATAGTAGTTGAAATGCTCTTTAGCGAATCCGATATGGGAGTTGACAACATGATAAGGTATATATGTGCGGTCTGCGGCTATATTTATGAAGGCGACACAGTACCCGAGACCTGCGCACAGTGTAAAGGCCCTGCCTCAAAATTTAAGCTCATGAACCAAAACGCGCTGTCCTGGCCGGATGAGCACAGAATCGGGGTGGCTGAGGGGGTAGACGCTGAAATTGTCAATGAACTGCGCGCCTGTTTTTTGAGTGAGTGCGCCGAGGTTGGGATGTATATGGCCATCAGCCGCCAGGCCGACCGGGAGGGCTTGCCCGAAGTGGCCGAAGCCTTCAAACGGATTTCAATCGAAGAAGCCGAACACGCCGCCAAAATCGCCGAGCTGCTGGGTGAAGTGGTCTGGGCCGATACAAAAAAGAACCTGCAACAGCGCATCATGGCCGAGTACAGCGGCTGTGAAAGCAAAAAGCGGGTGGCCACCAAGGCAAAACAACTTGGACTGGACGCCATCCACGATACGGTACATGAGATGTGCAAAGACGAAGCCCGTCACGGCGCGGCCTTTAAAGGCCTGCTGGACAGGTATTTTAGATAACAGTTGACAGTGGACAAGGGACAGTTGACAATGAAGGTATCGCTTCGCGATGATTTTAAATTAAATCGCGAAGCGATACCATTATTGTCAACTGTCCCTGTCCATTGCGCTTACAACAGCAGGTAGAGCAGCGCCAGGATCAGCGTGGTGTCGGCTTTGTCGTTGATTAAGATTAAGATCAGGCCGAGGATCAGCACCCGGTCGTCGTCCAGCCCGACTTTGCCCAGGATATCCTGAAGCAGGGTGGTGTCGCCTCCGCCCTGCGGCTGGGAGGGTTCGGGGTTTGGCGGCGGGTCGGGCGGGGGCCTGCTTGCCCTCCGGTTGGATGTGTTCCCCCGGTGCTGGCGGCGATTTTCTTCCTGCTGTGGGGGTTCTTCGGCCTGCGGCTCCGACACCGGCTCAGGCTGCGGCGCAGGCGTGGGCTCAGGCCGCGGCGGGGTAAAGATGGGCGGCGCGGGTTCGGGTTCCTCCTGTCGGATACGGGTCTGGCGGCGGATGTTCGGGTTGGTGCTCCAGTTCCGGTAATCGGGGCCTGTGTCCGCGCTCTGGCGGATGCGCTCCTGCATCTCCCGCACCCGGCTTAAGGTGTCCTGACTTTCGGCAAAACTCGTAGCCATCGCCTTACCTCCTTCCCGTCAGCGAGCCGAGCAGGCCGGACAGCCCGCCCCCGGCGTTCCCGGTCAGCGAGCTTAACAGACTGCCCAGCCCGCCGCCTGTATTCTGGCCGCCCAACAAGCCGCCCAGCGGCAGGCCGGCCAACATTTCGTCCAGCCCGCCGAAGATTCCGCTTTCTTTGAGCAGAGGCAAGAACTGAACGACCTGCATAACCTTGAGCGCGTCGTCGACTTTGGCGATTCTGGCTTCGTCTTTCAGCTGGCTTTTGAGGGCCATCATCAGACGAACATTCTCGGCGTTTGCGTTTATTCCGCTCAGCGCCTGCTGGAATTTTAAAAGCATCCCCATATTCATCCCGCCGCCGGCCGGGGGTGAGCCGCCGGAAGACCCCGCATCCCCGCCCAACATCGAAGTGAGGGCGGAAACACCGCTGGCCGGGGTTTGCTGTGCCGGCTGCCCGCCGGTCAGATTGCCTAAAATCCCGGACAGAGCACTCAGATCGGGGCCGCCCGACCCGGCCGATTGTCCGCCGCCCAGGCCGTTTAATATCCCTGACAGGCCGCTCATATCAAGCCCGCCGCCCACCGCGGGGGCTGCCGGCTGCCCGCCGGTCAGATTGCCTAAAATCCCGGGAAGTGCGCTCAGATCGGGGCTGCCTGACCCGGCCGATTGTCCGCCGCCCAAGCCGTTTAATATCCCTGACAGGGCGCTCATATCAAGCCCGCCGCCCGCCGCCGGGGCTGTCGGCTGCCCACCGGACAGGTTGCCTAAAATCCCGGAGAGGGCGCTCAAATCAGGGCCGCCCGACCCGGACTGCTGCCCGCCGCCCAAGCCGTTTAGAACCCCGGACAGTGCGCTCAAGTCCGGGAGGCTGCTTGTCTGTTCGGGGGGCGGGGTATAGGATGGCGCCGGTTTGGTATTTTCAACCAATTGTTCGAGCATACTTTTTATATAACCCAAATCGTCCCCTCGCGGGGGCGGCTCATGTGAGCGGTGGTTTTGACCGGATTGCCCCTGCCTTCGGTTGTTCCCCCGCCCGGCGCCGGCGCCCATTGTCCAGTTGAGCGGCGGGGAGGATTGCCGCCCGCCCCCGCTTTGAGCGGGCGGCGGCAGAGCGCCAGCCGGCTCGGAGCCCCCCGGCGAAAGCCCCAGCGAGGCGGCGACTTCTTGCAGCTGCCGCAAGCTTTCGGGGTCGCTGAGGACTTTGTTTATGGTTGCGGAAAGATCATCCATGCCGGCCGTCTCCTTCCTTTTCAGTTGACAGTTATTGTATTGCTAATTGTCCATTGTCAATTGTTCATTGTCCATTAGCCCCTCCCCCCAGGCTCTTGATCAGGTTTTGCACTTGCGCGCTGCCAAACAGGGCGCTGAGCGCCTGCGGGTTTTGCAGCAGCGCGCTCAGCTGGTCGCGCTGTTGTGGGTTTAAGCTGTTTACAATATCGTCTGTCTGCCCGGAGTCCAGCTTTTGTTTAAGCTGTGCGGGGTCGGTTCCCAGTTGTTTGCCGGCCATTTGTAAGAGCGCGTTTTTCTTAATTTCGTTTAACATTTCTCAGCACCGCCTATTTTCTTTAGTTTCATTTTATGATAGGATAGATAACAGTATTACGTAAAACGGATGGTCGCCCCACATCAACGCTTCGGGAGAATTATCGTGCGCATTGTAGTCTTTTCAGATTCACACGGCGGGTTTCACGCTCTGCGCAGGGTGATGGAAGAACAACCGGACGCGAAAGCTTACCTCCACCTGGGGGACGGCGAGTGGGAGATGGACGATCTGCGCACGCTTTATCCGGACAAGCGCATCCACTTTGTGGCCGGCAACTGTGACCTTGGCTCACCCGCCAAAAATGAAGAGCTCCTGACTTTTGGCGATAAAAAGATTTTCATCGCCCACGGCCATATGTACGGGGTCAAAAACGGGCGGGACCAGATTTTGGCCGCGGGCAAAAAACAGGGCGCGGACATCATCTGTTTTGGTCATACACACACCCCCTTCACCGGGCGCAAGGATGGGGTCTACCTCTTTAACCCGGGCACGGTCAGCCAGGACCGCGCCTCTGCCGGAACCAGCTACGGCGTGATTCTGCTTGAGGGCGGCGGGGTTGAACTGCGGATTGTCAAGACTTGAGGTGAACCGGTTGGATACACTGCCCGACCTGACGACCCGCACACTCGGCCGGTCGCTCATCCATCTTCCACAGGTGGACTCGACCAACAAATATCTCAAAGAACAGGGCGATAACCTGCCTGACCTGACCGTGGTGATCGCGGACGGACAGACCGGCGGCAAAGGCCGCGGAAACCGCAGCTGGAGCTCGGCCCCCGGGGACGGGCTGTACATGAGCGTTCTCATCAAAGACGCAAGCCTCGCGGGCATTACCCGCCTGCCGCTCTTGGTCGCGATCGGCGTCCGGCGCGGGCTGAAAACACTCACCGGTTTGCCGCTTCAGATCAAGTGGAGCAACGACCTGCTGCACGAGGGGCGCAAGCTCTGCGGGATTCTCTGCGAGAGCCGCTCACTTGGCGATCAGCATCTGCTGGCCATCGGAATCGGGGTAAACTTAAACCAGACGGCGCTGACTTTTGAGCGTCTCGGTTTAGTATATGCGACCTCACTGTTTTTGGCGACAGACAAGCGTTTTTCTCAAAAACAGGCGGCATCCGCCATCTGTAACGCGCTTGAAGAGATAATCGCGCAGATTTCAGCCGACGACCTTGAGCCGCTTTGGGACGAGTACCGCCGGCACTGCATCACGCTGGGCAGAGAAGTGCAGGTAATATCAAACGGCCAGACACGCCGCGGAAAAGCGGTGGATATCACCGCCGCCGGCAGCCTGATTGTCGAGATAAACGGCAAGCGAAAACCCATCTCGGCGGGAGAAGCAAGCATTCGCGGCGAGAATGGGGAGTATAGTTGACAATTGAGAGATGATCTGTGAAGGGTTCAAATAATGCACAGACTGACTGATGATAACTACTAAAACACATGAAACACAAAGAGTGCACTTATGTACCCAACGAATATGGTACGTGCGTAAAATTTATATTTGTGGAGGTGCTCATGAACAAAATTGTTTCAACTACACTTTTTTTTACAGGGTTAATTTTGGTCGGTATGTCCTTATACTATATTTTTCAAATCGTTCGCTTAAACCTTTGGGAAGATGTGATTTTTAGGATAATAAGCGTACTGGCTTTTATCGGTGGTGGAATTTTTATCGGCATGAGCAGGGTTATAAAAAATCAAGATGAACTCACTGGACTATTACGAAAACAAGGCGAAAAGGACACCCGCAAATAATCATTATTGTCTGTATAATGGGGTTAAAACCCCTCGCCTTCAGGCGAAACCTTTAGGTCAACCTGCTTCTGCACACGCAAGCGTTCCGTCAAGGAGCAGAATGAAAGGGTGTAGTGAAGCGAGGCTGGCTAGAGGGGGATTAATACCACCTAACATTAAGGCGCGTCCTTACTTTAGGCGGCTTCAGCCGCAACCCGAACCCACCGCCTTTAGGCGGTGGTGGTTTAGATGAACAGAGGTAAGCGTAAACAAATCATTTTTATGAGGTAGAATATGAGCGACTATTTTTCACTTGAAAGCCTTACAAAACTTAGTGAATTAAGAGAATATTTGCGTGAGGAATTTACAAAAAAGCCCGACAGGAAATTCTTATACGATGACTGTGTTAACGACATACTAGATGATAAGGCAGATATTGTAAACAAATACCCTATCCATTTCAAAGGTTCGAAATTACACCCTGATTATGTTTTCACATATTTTTTATGGGAACTTGATAAATCAGGATTTGATTTTGAAAAGGCGCACACTTTCTCAGAAAAGATGCGAAATTTACTCCCCCCCGGCGGTGAACTTTACTACCATTTTTTGAACCCGTTGCGGGACTGGGTAGAATTCAACATAAGAGAACCATTTTTTTACGCCACCCAAGATAAAAACAATGCAATCATGCTCTATTGGCACTTAAAAGAAGACAAGCCACAAGGCTCTACCCTCAAAGATAAGTTCAAATTTGCTTGTTATACTGCCCTTTGCCACAAAAAATATGGTGCGAATGACCACTCACTTACCACAGAAGAAATATTTGACTGGTTAACAGCTCTCGGCTCTGATTTGCCAGCCAAACTAAAAAAACACGGTAGTGGGGATATCCCCAAAGAAGTATCGGAATATAAAGACCCTTTTCTTACATGTGTGTCGAATGATGCTTTTGCAACGATAAGAATCGTCATGAAAGAGGATAGCAAAGCCAATTATGAAAAGGTGCTCGACTTCCTGATTCAGTTGTTGAAAACAGAATTTCCGCGCTCTTATTCTATTGATTTTCGTAGCTCGACAAAGAATTATTTGCCGATTAAAAAACTCCCCAAGAAAGGTGTTAATCAGCTATTTGCGAATGCTGTTCAGCATTCCGAGTTACACGATAAAATTAAACAATATGCACAACTTGCGATGAAAGAATTTGAATGGTACAATAATCTGGAAGCCGAGCATTGTGCTATGCCGGGAACTTTTGCGGTGTTTGCACTCGGTCTGCTTGATGAGGCTTATCATAAACTTGTTGTAGATTACATTAAGATTTGTGACGGCGAACATCAAAGTGTACATGGCGAATTTGTATTGGCTTATATTGAAAAATTCGGCTTTACTGAAAAGGGAATGGAGCTTTACGCTCTCTGTGAGGGGAATATCCAAGAACTGCCAAAGAAGCTTCTCTCGTTATGTAAAAAGATGAAGTAGATATAATCTGCTACAACTAATAAGCATTATTTACGTTATTTCCACCATTGACAGTGTATGTACCAATAGTTGACAGCTATGGTATCGCTAAGTCCGTACCGGACTGCCGCTGGCTCTGCGATTCATTTTAAATAACGTCCGCGCAGCGGACACATTTACTGTCAACTGTCCACTATCAACTGTCAACTATAACAAGGGGAGCAGTGAACAAAATGGAAACAATCAAATCGGCGCGCACGCGCTTTGCGCCCAGCCCGACCGGATATATGCATGTGGGCAATTTGCGGACCGCCCTTTACGCCTATCTGATCGCCAAAGGCAGCGGCGGGCAGTTCCTTTTGCGAATTGAGGACACCGACCAGGGCCGGAAGATCGAGGGCGCGGTCGATGTCATTTACGCCACTTTAAAAGAGACCGGGCTGCACTGGGACGAAGGCCCGGATATCGGCGGGCCGGTCGGGCCTTACATCCAAAGCGAGCGGATGGGTCTTTACAAAGATTACGCGACACAGTTGGCCGACAAGGATGCGGCTTACTACTGTTTTTGCGCGAAAGAAGACAAGGATGAAACCCCCGGTGTGATCACCGGTTATGACCGCCGCTGCCGCGATCTTTCTCCCGATCAGGTTCGCGAGAATTTAGATTCCGGCAAGCCGTGGGTCATCCGCCAAAAGATGCCGCTGGAGGGCAAGACCACATTTTCCGACGTTGTTTACGGAGAGATCACGGTCGAGAACGCCGAGCTTGAAGACCAGATCCTGATCAAAAGCGACGGGATGCCGACCTATAACTTTGCCAACGTAATTGATGACCATTTGATGGGGATCACCCATGTGGTCCGCGGGAACGAGTATTTGTCCTCCTCCCCCAAGTACAACCTGCTTTATCAGGCGTTCGGCTGGGAGGTGCCGGTTTATATTCACTGCGCGCCGGTCATGAAGAACGCCACCGAAAAGCTCTCAAAGCGGCATGGGGACGCGTCTTATCAGGATTTGATCGAAAAGGGCTATCTAACCGAGGCCATCCTCAATTATGTTGCGCTGTTGGGCTGGTCGCCGGGCGGCGAGGAAGAAATCTTCTCGCTGGCCGGGCTGGCCGAGGCGTTCAAAGTGACCGGACTGAGCAAGTCGCCGGCTATTTTTGATACACTCAAACTCAACCACATAAACGCCCAATGGATTCGCGGGATGGACGGCGAGCGCTTTCACACGCTGGCATTGCCCTGGCTGCGCAGGACGCTCAAGCGCGGGGACGTCGACACCCGTCTGCTGGCTGACCTTTTGCACCCGCGGTGTGAGGTGCTCAGCGATCTGCCTGAGAAGGTTGATTTCTTTGACGTTTTGCCTGACTATGATACCGTGCTTTATGAACACAAGAAAATGAAAACCACGCGGGAAAGCAGTCTGGATGCTTTGCGCAAGCTGTCGCCGGTGCTTGAGGGCCTGAGCGACTGGACACATGACGGCCTGCACAATGCGATTTTCGGGCTGATCGAGACGCTTGGCGTTAAAAACGGGATCCTGCTTTGGCCTTTGCGGACTGCGTTGAGCGGTAAGGGGATCACACCCGGCGGCGGGCTGGAACTGGCTTTACTGCTCGGTAAAAATGATACACTTGCCCGAATGGAAGACGGAATAAAACGGCTTTCGGCTGAGCTTGCGTAGCTGATGAAATAGTAAAGCGGCGGCGGGTGTGCATGGCATCATTCGCTTCAATTCCCCAACAACTACATTGACATCACCTGCCCGGAGGGGTACAATATAAAGTATTACAGGTGGGCGCAAACGCTCACTTACCCAGCCTGAACGGAGGTAACACCATGAAAAAAGACAAGCTCGCCCTCACAGCCGCCCAAATCCGGCGCTGGGTGCTTGAGGCCGTCTATCTCGCCAAGTCGGGCCACATTGGCGGTTCACTTTCTTTGGCCGAAATCTTATCTGTCCTTTATTGGGAAGAAATGAAAGTCGACCCGCAAAACGACCGCGACCCTGACCGCGACCGCTTTGTCCTCTCAAAAGGGCACTGTTCACCCGGCCTTTACGCCGCCCTTGGGCTGCGCGGATACTTTGATATTGATGAGCTCAACCGCTTTCGCACAGTAAAAAGCAACCTTTCCGGCCACCCTGAGATGAACGGTGTGCCTGGGGTGGATATGAGCACGGGATCACTCGGCCAGGGCCTCTCGGTCGGTGTTGGGATGGCCATTGCCGCCAAGCTTGACCAAAAAGACAGCCGGGTCTTCTGCGTTTTGGGGGATGGCGAGATACAGGAGGGTCAAATCTGGGAGGCCGCCATGTCCGCCGCCCACTATAAGCTGGATAATCTGGTCGCCATTCTGGACAACAACAACCTGCAAATTTCGGGAGAGATTGACAAAGTGCTCAACCCGTACCCGCTGGACGAAAAGTTCGCCGCTTTCGGCTTCAAAGTCATTCCCGCCGACGGCCACGACTTTGACAGCCTGCGCGCCGCTTTGGCGAAAGCCCGCCAAACCAAAGGCAAACCCAGCATGATCCTCGCGAAAACGGTCAAAGGCAAAGGGGTCAGCTTTATGGAAAACAACTATGCCTGGCATGGCGCGCCGCCCAACAAAGAACAGTACGAACAAGCGGCCTCTGAACTGGACAAAACCATTGCCGCGCTCGAAAAGGAGGTGGGCTAGATGGAAAAAATCGCAACCCGGGTCGCATACGGCAACGCCCTCAAAGAATTTGGCGGGGATGCGCGGGTGATTGCCCTTGAAGCAGATCTGGGCAAATCGACCATGAGCGCCACCTTTGGCGCGGCCTACCCTGAGCGTTATCTGGATATGGGGATCGCCGAAGCCAACATGATCGGGGTGGCCGCCGGGCTGGCTACCTGCGGGAAAATTCCGTTCACCCACTCGTTTGCCATCTTTACCCCCGGCCGCGTCTACGACCAGATCCGCAACTCGGTCGCGTATCCCGGACTGAATGTCAAGATTGTCGGCTCTCACGCCGGCGTAACCGTCGGGCAGGACGGCGCAACCCATCAAGCCCTTGAAGACATCGCCCTCATGCGCGCGCTGCCGGGGATGACTGTGCTTTCCCCCGCCGACGCCAATGAGACCCGTCTGGCCGTCAAGGCGATGATCGACCACACCGGCCCCTGTTATATGCGGACCGGGCGGCTGGCTGTCCCGCAGATTACAAACGATATCCCGTCCTACAAGTTTGAACTGGGCAAAGGCGTGACTTTGGCCGAGGGGGGCGACCTTGCCATCCTCACCCACGGATATATGGTGGCCGCGTCTCTGGCCGCCCGCGAGATGCTCGCGAAGCGCGGAATTTCTGCCCGGGTGATTAACCTGCACACCATCAAGCCGCTGGATGAAGAAATTGTCCTCAAAGCCGCCAAAGAGACCCGTGCCGTCGTTATCGCCGAAGAGCACAACATTATCGGCGGCCTGGGCAGTGCGGTGGCCGAACTGCTCAGCGAAAAGTACCCCACCTACATCGAGCGGGTGGGCGTCAAGGACGAATTTGGCAAGTCGGGCGACCCCGAAGCGCTGGCCGGGCACTTTGGCCTGACCGCGGGCGACATCAGCGCCGCGGCCGAGCGCTTGATCGCAAAAAATAGGTGTTGTATCCGCTTACCCTGAAAGCATAAAAAAAAGGGCAAGACCCGTGTGGTCTTGCCCTTTTGTGATTTTGTTTATGTAGTGGCTGTCAGTGTTTCGCCAATTTCAACTTTTCTGCGGCCGGCAATACTTTCCCACTTGCGGTTTTTCAGGCCGATCAGCGCTTCGCGCACCGCGCAGTATTTGTCTACGAAAGTGACCACAAATCCCTCTTTATAGCGGGGCGGGATAAGGGTACACAGCCACATATGCCGCTTGATGATGTTCTCTTCGACTTTGTTGAGCGCACAGATTTGCTTTGCATTTTCGAGCGCGATCTGCGCGTGGCCGCGCATATGGCCTTTGCCGCGGCCCTCATACAGGTAAAGGTCATGCAAAAGCCCGCCCCGGGCTGCGCTCACCCGGTCCCACCCAAAGAGCTTTGCGACCACAAAACTATAATAGGCCACGTCAAGCGAGTGACTGAGCCTTGAATAACAGTTGTGCTGGGTGTAATCGGCAAGCGCCTGAACTTGTCCGTGGTCTAACAGCGGCTGAATATGTAGGTAAAACTCGGACACCGACTCGGTCCGGAACCGGCGCAAGGTCTTCTCAATTGAGAAGGGCAAAAAGCATCAACTCCATAATTGTATTATTTGTTGCTTCGTGCATGATCCATTATAGTAGACATCTGCGCAAATGTCCATCCTTTCGACAAAAGTAATTTTTGCGAATAGATCAAAATGCTGGCTGGCTTGTCAATGAATTACCAGCATAATTACATCAAGCTTACCGAAAAATAAGGGATGAAAAACAATCAAAAATATCGTCGGCATACGTCCTTACAGCTATCGCCGGCATAACAAGCGAGGTGATCGGCCATCAAGCAGATTATTCCCGAAGTTTATATAAAGGACTGCAAAAACGCACTCGACTTTTATCACCAAACTTTTGGCGGAAAAGTAAAAAATTTACAAATGAGTGAAGAGCTTGAGATGTTCGCCGGCCAAAAAGGCAAGGTGGTACACGCTGAGCTGCACATTAACCCGCGCTGTGTGCTCTACTTCGCCGACATTTTTGACGAGCGCCGGAAACGCCCGGGCAACATGACCCTCATGCTGCACATGGACAGCATGGAGGAGATTGAAGGCGCATATGAGAGCCTCTGCGCACGGGGAAAGATCGGTATGCCGCTACAGCAGACATTCTGGGGCGAATACCACGCGATCGTCACCGACAATTACGGCGCCCCCTGGGCGCTGAACTACGCGCCTAAAAAGAGTTGACAGTTGACAATGGCAATGGATGATTATGGTATCCACTGCGCGGACATCGTTTTAAGTCATCGCGAAGCGATACATTCATTGTCAATTGTCAACTGTACATTGTCCATTGTCACAATCTGGTCACATCCGACAAAAAAGGGATGAAAAGACATGAGTGGTGTCGGCGATATGGCAATTTTCGGCGAATCTGTTGCTTTTTGGATGACGATCAGCTATAATGATATCTCTAATCTATGGACGATTAGCTCAGCTGGTAGAGCATCCGCTTGACGTGCGGAGGGTCAGCGGTTCAAGTCCGTTATCGTCCACCATATGTGCTGTCTCTGCAATCGTGGGGGCGGCACTTTTTACGCTCATATTCTTGTGGCGGTTTGACCGGCGAGAGAAAGGCTGCAAAATCGCGAAAAACCCAGCAATACCTGGCGGTTGGGCAACAAATTGGCGAGATGGTGAAAAAAAACCAAAATAAAGTCAAAAAGGGTATTGACACCAACCGGCACAATATGTTACTATCATCTAGCTGTCTTGGGGGCGGAAAGTTAAATGCAAAATTTGCGCAAAACTTTTCAAAAAACCTCTTGACAGACAAGGAAAGTTATGTTAAAGTAAAATTCTTGGCGTCGCAACGAAAAGACAAACTGTGAGGCTGAGAAAAGGCGAAAGCCTTATGCACCTTGAAAATTGAACAACATTGAAGCTTGAAACAAGCAAACCCTTGGAAATTTTTTTGGTATAAGTTTTAAGTAATTGCGAACGAAAAGCTAAGTGTGATTCGTGAGTGATGAGATTGA